>CAZEMW010000068.1:0-9825 GCA_964513105.1 uncultured Fibrobacterota bacterium | reverse complement strand
CCAGGTCACCAATTGGATGCCCGTACGTATCGTTGAAGCTCTTGAAGTGGTCAATGTCCATGAGGAGAAGGGCAACGGTACGTTTGTAGCGGCTCGCTCGCTCCATTTCCCGGGTCAGGTGTTCCTGGAAGAACCGGTGATTGCTCAACATGGTCAGCCCGTCGGTGGTTGCAAGCATCTCCATACGTTGATAGAGCAAAGCACGAACGTAGGCAACGGACACATTGCCGGCAAGAGTTGATAAAACCTGTTCCGCTTCGCCGACAAAATAGCCCGGAATGTCAGACTCCATCGAGAGCACCCCACGACATCCAAGTTCATCATCCAGAATAGGTAGCACCAGGATTGACCGTATTGAAGAATTTGTCGGCTCTCCCGGCGCAAGGCGATATATCTGGTGATCATACTGAGCGATGTCCGGGATATTCACCGGTCGACGGTTGCGAAAAACATACGAGAAAAGTCCGTCTCCAATGGTGAAAAAGGATCCCTGGGGGATTTCCTGTGCAGAGCCGGCGACTCGAACCACGGTACCCCGCATTGTTTTGGGGTCAAAGACCACTGCCATAACCCGTACGAACCGGATCAGTTGTGATATCATCTGTATGGCGACGTCGATCACCTGCATGGTGTTCAATGTCGTGGTAAACTTCTCGGACGCCTGATAGAAGATTTGGAACTGTTTGGCGGCCCGTTCCTGATAAACTCGCATTCGAAGATTCGTTATGAGAGCGGCGGCGAGTGAGGAAAACCTGTTCATGATTTCCTTGTGCTGTTCTCGGAACGCACTTTTGTCCCTGCTGTCGATCACCAGTGCTCCGAGTACTTCCTTGGTATGAGATATAATGGGAGTGGCCAGTATCGAGTTAATCATTTCACTGTGTGAGTAGTATTTCAGCTCGTGATTATAGTAGGTTAGATCGCCGCTGAGAAACGAACGCATTTCCACTGCCATTCGGCCGACGATACCCTCGTTTGCCGCGATTTGAACGTCTCTTATGATGGCTGTGCTTTTTGAACAGTATGAATTAAGAACGAAGACACCTTTTTGCGAGTCGTAAATAAATCCAAGAGACGAGTACCCGCGGAAGTTTCTGCTCACGAAGTAAACCACGCTGGCCAGGAGATCCCTTGTGGTTATGCTTTCGGCATCACGAAGATTAGCGATATGCTTGACTGCAATGCTTCGGGTATGACTGGAACCGGGGCGCGAGGGTTCTTCCTCCCCTTGCCCCACATCTGCATTCTGGGGATTTATGGCGCGGGTGCCGGGAGGCGGCTCGGATACCGGTTCTGTTCGAACAGGGTTTTGGGTGGTCTGATTCCTGCCCGCAAGATACGCAAGAATACCGGCGCCGCAGAGGGTGGAAATGAACGGCAACAACGCGAAAAAACGGTCACCCATAAAGCCGGGCAGTTCGGTGATGGTGCCGTTTCCGAGATAGAATCTCCCGATAGTTCCCCCCAACGTGACAAAAACGGAAAGGGTGATCGAGCCGAGAGATAGATCCAGTCGTCCTGTTGCGGAAAAGGCGATGACATAGGAGTAAAACAGCAGCGCAAGGGGAGAAAACGATGGGGTACATGCGTTCAGGATTGTACCTTCGCTTGCCGCAAAACCGAACACAGCTCCAAGCAGACCCAACCATGCCATCGACCGCCGATTAGTCGGTGAGTGGTCGGAGAAGGCCGAACAGATGAGCAACACGAGGAGCAGAATGCAGTAAACAGCCGGAAACAGTATAGACGAAAAGGGAACCGGAGCCGTCAACAGATCGGTTGCACCTGTCAGGGTAAACCCCAGGACCAGGAAATAAACACAGATTTCGAGGATTAATGCTATCATAGCCGTATTGAGCGGTCGATGTTGCGTTACCGGTTATTCGACGAGCTCCAGGGGTTCAGTGAACGCGCCCGAATACTTGTTTGTACCTAAAATGAGCGATTCTGAGCGAGGAAAACGCGCGAGGCCATTGAACTGGATGCGGTTTTCCGCGGGTGGGTCGCTGAGCTTAGGTTATAGGTGACTATACTGCCGAAATCCTGCATGCAGGTCGAAACACTACCTTCTCAACCTCATACCGGCTCGTGTTATTTTTCACTTCCGTTCACCGGTACCCCGCATACTTGATCATCATGACAAATACTGTATAATGGTATAATCCCAGCGGACAGGAAATCAAGAGGACCAATGACTCTTTTACGTCGGATATACCGTGAGGTCGGATGGCGGTTGATCCGGGAAATAACCCGGATACGAATGGCAATGGGAAAACGGGGGACCCCGGTGCCGTTTGGGGTTCACCTGAACAGTCCCGGAAGCGTCGTAATTGTGCTGCCCGAAGACCTTCTGAAAGCTCTTGTCGGCGTGCCGGTTATCCTGGCATTTGTCTCCCGGTTTGCCGGAGCGGATGTGTCGCTGCTCTGCACGGAGGCGGTTGCTCCTTATTTCAGAGAAATTGAAGGGGTGTCTCGGGTTCTTACGTATAGCGAACAGCGTGATTTCTTCTTCTCGCGCTCTCGCGTGCAGACGGCCGCTGAATTGGCATCGTTGCGGTCCGGCCTGTGGCTTTATCTTGAAGACGCTCCCGGGGTAGTTCTGTCCTATCTCTCAGTCGCTGCAAAACCTGCCGTGCGCGCTGGAAAAATTGAGGGAGAGGAAACAAACGCCTTGCTGAATCTCTACGTTCGCAGGGGGGAGGGGGAGTGTTTCGGTGATAAGGAATACGGTTGCCTGACGTCTTTTTTTAATGCCGTCGCACCAAAAACCGTACGTTGGAAAACGAGCAAAGAAGCTGCAGCACAGGCCCGTCATGTACTCGGAGAAAACGGGGTACCAACCGAAGCGGATCCCGCGGGAATCGATGTCGTGGTTCTGGCCAGGCAGTTCGGGCGGGATTGGACGGCCTCTCTCGTGAGGAGAGTAACTCATGAATTTCCCCGTCTTGGATGGTACGTCTACTCGGAGGCGCTTCTCGACGACGAGTGGAACGCATGGCTTCGTGAACTGAAGCTACCGCTTATAGTCGGGCTTTCCGCATCCGCTACGGCAGCCCTGCTGAGTACATCAGAAGTATTTCTTTCGGGATACACCTATCTCTACCAGCTTGCGCTTCTCATGGGCAATCCGGCAATAGGACTGTTCCGGGAAAATGAGCCGTCATATTTCTCTTCCGGCGAAAAAGAGCGCCTGCTCAGGTTACCCGCTGTACCGGATGAACAGGCATTGAACGAAGTCCTTCGTCTTTGCCCCTCCCCCGATCGGTAGTCTCCCGGGTTTCCCTCTTCAGGTTTTAATTGTATAATCGATTCTGGTAGTCGACGATCTACGCATGTCTCAGTGAGATTTGGCCTTCAAAGAAATACAGGAAGCGATCCAGGCAGAAAAAATCGACCATGCATTGCACGTAGATTGTCGGTCTTCCACCCGTATGAAGCCGATCGCTCTCGAGGTTGAACCGGATAACTCGGAACGCGCGGACTTCGGATTGCCTGAATAACATCAAAGCCGCCGGCATGCTTGAAAAAGAGACTCTAAGAGGCATGAACCTGCCATTCCGGCGTGCGAAATCGCTGCCGTATGGAAGCGAAGCGGGAAGTAGATGGGCATGGAAAACCTAAAAAGGTACTTCTCCTTACAATGTAAGAAACTCGAAATTCAGTTTGCGACCTGGAATCGCGGGCGGGAAATCGCCAAGGCATATGAGAACACGCGGCCGCCTTTCAAGGTTCAGCCCTCAATTGCACGTGTTCTTATCGCCTCCGCCGTACTATCTGCGTTGGTCATCGTTCTCATGGCCCTGGCCATGCCTGATCAGTCCGCACATCTGGACAAACTCATTCTCCCGCACAATTCGGTTCCGGTGAATAAAGCTATTCCGGACGAAACCACGGACCGTATTTCGACTACGACAGAATCAAGAGGAATTACCGAACCGGTTGCCGAACCTGACAGTAACGCCGATACACCGGCAACACCCGCACCGCCGTCCTGGAGTGTCGATCCGGATTTTTTCCGAGACCGTTCGGCTCCAATCTCAACCGGAGAGGGAAACGACTCGGGGATGCAGTATTTCCTCCTTGCAAACAAAAAAACGCGCATTCTGCACCTCCTTGAGCGTGCATCCGGGGCATGGTCGATACGGGCGGCATTCCCTATTGCCACAGGTCGGAATCCCGGCAGGAAAATGTTGGATGGAGATCTGCGAACGCCCGAAGGACAATATTTTATTGAAGGGAAAAAAGAAGCCGAACAACTTTCGGAAGTTTACGGCCCAATGGCTTATGTGCTCAATTATCCGAACTGGCTGGATCGGCGTGAAGGGAGAACCGGAAGCGGCATCTGGATTCATGGAACCGCTCCCGACAGCATGCCGGTCAGTACACGGGGATGCATTGAAATGAGTAACGCCGACTTGCGTTCTCTTTCGGAGTACCTTCACGAGGGCATTGGTACCCCGGTTCTGATCGTCGCTTCCGAACAGATCGCCGAGCCGGAATCCTTTCCCGACTACGAGGCGGCAGCGCGGGATCGCATGGTCTTCCTTACTGAATACCTGCAGCATCAGTCTGCATTCGCCGAGGTTCTTCATGATTGGGCCGGCGCCTGGGAATCGCGACAAATGGCCAACTACCGGCGCCACTACGACACTGCCGCGTTTTTTGGACAAGGATTGAAGTGGGATGGTTGGCGTCGTCGTAAGCAGAGAACGTTCGAAGCCTATGACACGATAGCCGTTTCCTTCGAGGATTTGCTGGTTACCGAGTATACCGATTCAACCGCTACAGTTAAGTTTGTTCAGCACTACAGATCCGATCTACTGGATGTGACGAACGGAAAAAGACTGGATTTCGTTCGGCGCAATGATAAGTGGCTAATTACAAATGAAAGTACGTTTCCGCAGGAGGAACTTTTATGATGTTTCCGCTCGCCAAAAAAGAATCCCGCAGAGCGCAGGGGACCGAGAGCGCCGGTAGCGAACTGGAACAGGCGCGGGAGCTCTATGAAAAGATGCGTGCCGAAAAAGAGGAAATCCGGCAACTCCTGGCCTCCGCCGAAGCGTTGAAGCGCGACGGCAATGAAAAGGGTGGAGATAAGGGCGGTTTTTTCAGTCGAATTCGGAATTTGACTACTGAATTGTCTGAGGTAGAAACCCGTATGGCCGGGCTTACAAGCCAGGCCGAATCCGCCGAGGAGCTTCGCGCTCGCCTCGGGTCGGTTGTGGAAGTTCTGGAGAAAATTGGGGAGCAGGATAGCTTTGTCAATTCGGTATACGAAAAGGTTGAGCAGACGGTGGCGACTCTAAGGCGCGAAAAGGGCGTTGGGGAAATCCTGCAGGCGAATGGGGATGCCGCCACGGTACTAAGCAGTCTCGAGTCCGCCCAAAAACGCGCAAACGAGCTGACCGACAGCGTGGAAACGGTAACGAATCGAGTAGAGGTCATGCAGGAGACGACATCCGTTCTCGGTCGCAAGATAGACGGGATCGATCACGAGATGAAGTCATACAGCGTTCTGAAAGAGAAAATAGACGGTCTCAATTCCCTGTCCGAATATGTTAAGTCCAAAATAAAGTCACTCGAGAACCAGAAGGTCGTGGTTGAGAGGGCGAACGAGGAAGCCGGCAAACTCAATACGCTTACGTGGAAGATCAACGCCGATCTTAAGCAGTTGCAGAGCAAGTACTCGGCTCTGGAGAAGATAGAGAAGAACATAAGCACGGTTCGCGAAATGCTCGATTCCAGTAAAGCCGCTATTACCGAAATTCGTGACTTTCGTAAACATGTGGATGAAGCATCGGGGAAAATTGATGAGATGCGGAAGATCGATCAGGAACTTGGGGGTAAACTCCAGGCTTTTCAGGAACAGGCCTAGCGCATGGATGAGGTCAGTGAACGGGCGCGGGAAGTGCACTCGGTCGCAAAAAGCAGTGAATCAATTCTGAATACATTGGAAAAGCACCAGGAAACCCTTGAGACGACCCGTGCGCAGGTTGGGGAGTACGAAAAAGCTCTAGATAAGGTCCGCGTTCGCATCGATGAATTGGGTAAGGAGTGGACGGCCGTGGATACCATCACCGGCCGAATTACCGAAATGGAAGCGCAGTTGGGAGAAATGGACACCCAGCTTGAAGCTGTCCATCAGAAGGAACGGGGGTTGCGAAAAATCGATTCACGGCTTCAGGATATGCAGACTCTGGTGGAGGACACTCTTTCGAAGCAAGACGGGCTCTTTGGTCGGCGAGAGGAACTGGACAGTCTCTCTCAGCGTATCGACGATCTAATGGGGGCGGCAAGTACGGTTGATGCTCGAATGGATGAGCTGGGAAAACACGAAGCGCTTATTTCGTCGGTCCGGGAACGGATCGATACGCTGAAAAGCATTTCGGACTCCACCTCCGAGCAGGTCCGGCAGACTGAAGATCGTGCTAAACTGGTGGATGAAGTAGAGCGCAAAATAGACAATCTCGGGAGTATGGTGACCGAAGTCGATGATAGGATGAACACTCAGCTCCAGCGAAAAAACATGATCGACAAGACCGAGAAACGTCTTGATCAGTTGAATTATCTGCTGGGTGACATAAACATGAAAATCCAGGGATTGGCGAAGGAACGGAAGAACGTCGAGGATCTCGGTGAGCGTTTGTCGGCGGTATCTTCGCAGACTCTTGAGGTCGATCATGTTATCGGTCGACTCAAAGAGGAAAAACAGTCTCTGCTGGAGGAAGAGCAGCGTATTCTGGAGATGCGCAAGAAACTCGATGAGCTCTTCGACGGCGCGGGGAAGCGTCTGGATGAGTTCAATGAACTGGTGAAGGAGTACCATACCACGGTCGACACCAATCAGGAGAGTTTTGAAAAGGTGGTTGCGGAAACCGGCGTTCGGCTGGAAGAGATCGATGCCAGAAAGAACGATATCGCCGGAGCTGAGGCACGGCTTGGTGAGGCACGAACCATGCTGACCGAGCTGAAAACGGAGATGGAACAGATCGGTCGTCGTTCGAGCAAGATAGAAGCGATCGATGCCCGTATAGAAAAGATCGACACTGCGGTGAGTGATATGGAAATCCGTATCGATTCAATCGACAAGGGCAGAGAGCTTGTTACCGCCACTCAGAAGAAAGTGGATGAACTGGGGGCGTTGATCGAAAAAGCGGAAAGGGATATCGAATCCATCCGCGATCGGTCGGCAAGCATCGACAAGATCGGAGTGGATGTATCCGAGATGGAAGAAACGATGGCCGATATCGAGGAACGAATGAAAAAACTCGCTTCGGAGAGAACGGCTGTTCGTGAAGCCGAAAACCGCATAAACAGTCTCAATTTGCTGCTTGAAGATATCAAGGCTCAGATGAGCAGTCTCAAAAATGAGGAGCATCAGATTGTTTCGGCGGTCGAGAAAGCATCGGAACTCCGCTTCCTGTTGGGCGAGGTGGAATCGAAGCTTAGTATATTTCGTCAGGAGAAACAAAATCTGACAACATGATCCATGTGTAGTGATGCATGGGACCGGAGGTAATTCTGCAGTCGCCTGTTGATCATATGACCAATGCCGGCCTTGCCGAAAAGGACGAAGATGTTCTTGAGAAGTCGATTGCGTCGTATCTCGCGCAACTGAGGGAAGTGAATCCCAGGATCCACACCGATCAGATTGAGCATGCCTACCGGTTTGCCTGGAAAGCCCATCGGAATCAGTATCGGAAATCGGGAGAGCCGTTTCTGGCCCATCCGGTAGCCGTGTCGCTGATTCTTGCCGAACAACAGCTGGACTCCGTCACGATAGCAGCAAGCCTTCTGCATGATGTGCTCGAGGACACCTCGATAACCCGGGATACCATCGAGAAGGGATTTGGAGAGGAGATCGCGGTCCTGGTGGACGGAGTGACCAAGATCAAGGCTCTTCAGATGAAATCGCGGCAGGAGCGTCAGGCCGAGACGTTTCGCAAAATGCTGCTGTCCATGGCGAAAGATCTTCGGGTGATCATCATAAAATTTGCCGATCGCCTGCATAATCTTCGCACCCTCGATTACCTCAAACCGGACCGAATCAAGGATATTGCCAAGGAAACCCTTGATATTTACGCCCCACTGGCGCATCGTCTGGGGATGGCCAGGATAAAGTGGGAACTCGAGGATTTGGCTTTCAAATATCTCCATCCGCGAGAGCATCGAAGCATCGTTTCACGCGTGGTATCAAGCCGCACCGAGCGTGAGGATATTATCGAGAGCTTCACAAAGCCCCTTCTTCGTCGGCTGGAAGAAGAAGGAATCGATACGACCATTGTAGGTCGGCCGAAGCACTTCTACAGCATTTACCGAAAGATGGTGCAGCGGAATAAGCCGTTTGAGGAAATTTACGACCTGCTGGCGATTCGGGTTATTACCGGTAGTGTCCGTGACTGCTATCATGTTCTCGGCATCATACACTCGATGTGGAAACCGATTCAGGATCGATTCAAAGACTACATAAGTACCCCGAAGTCAAACGGGTATCAGTCACTCCACACCACCGTGGTCGGCCGGGAAGGCAATATCGTTGAGATGCAGATAAGAACCTGGGAAATGAACCAGGTTGCCGAGGACGGCATTGCCGCGCATTGGCGATACAAATCCGGTGACTCCAGAAAACCGAGCCGGGATGAGCAGTCGTTAACATGGCTGAAAAACCTCATAGAGTGGCAGAAGGATCTTACCGATTCAAACGAGTTTTTTGAGTTCTTCAAAATCGATCTGTTTCACGCAGAAATCTTTGTTTTCACCCCACGGGGAGATCTCATTTCGCTCCCCAAAGGTGCAACCGTTCTGGATTTCGCCTTTGCGGTTCACACGGACCTGGGCCTTCACTGTATCGGCGCGCGAGTCGACGGTAAGATTGAGCCGATAAATCAGGTTCTGAAAAGCGGTTCGACTGTGGAAATTCTACATCTTGCCTCCAAAAAACCGTCTATCGACTGGCTACGTGAGGTAAAAACTCCCAAAGCTCGGTCGGCCATCAGAAGATGGTTGAAGAACACGGGGAGACAGGAGAGTATCGACCTGGGCAGGCGGATTATAAAGACCCGTCTGAAGAAGAACCATATGTCCGGGGAGTTTAACGAGCATATTCCGGGACTGCTGCAGCATCTGGGAATAACCAGTAAAGAACGACTCTATGAGCTCGTCGGCAACGGTGAGATCTCCATTAACCGTGTTCTTCAGTACTTCGAAGTCAAAAAGGTGAAAACCGCCGCTCGTCCGAATGTGGTGTCCCGGATTGTGAGTACGTTCACCGGCAAGAGCCGTGAAGTGCTGGTCGGCGGAAGTGACAATCTCCTGGTGCGGTACGCTCGATGCTGTAATCCTGTTCCGGGAGATGAGATCACCGGCTTTGTTACCCGCGGACGTGGAATTTCGGTCCATCGGGCGGATTGTGTGAACGCGGCCATCTTTGCACAGGACAAAGAACGCGTAATACACGTAAGCTGGGACGACAATCAGAGCAGGAAATTTCACGCTCATATAGAGGTGAAGGCCGGCGACCGACGCGGATTGCTGCACGAAATCACCGAAGTATTCACCGATGCGGGAGCAAATGTGCTGGAAGGCACGATACGGACCGAACACGAACATGTAAGCAATTCCTTTCGCCTCGAAGTGGCGAATACCAATCAATTGAAGCAGATCGTTCGCAGAATACAACGTATCCGCGGGGTTGAGTCGGTATCTCGTGCACGCGGGACTTCAGAAGCAGATCGCCGGTAATCCCTGCAGGCGGTACGAAAACCTGCCGAAACCCGGATTGAGGTTGTCATCGGCTACCGCAAATTGTAGTTTAGAGCCACACAG
>CAZEMW010000067.1:0-9838 GCA_964513105.1 uncultured Fibrobacterota bacterium | reverse complement strand
CTATGGTCCGGTACATGGCGGAAGAGAAGTATCCGCACATACCGATGGCGCTGCACCTTGATCACGGTCCGGATATTGAGACCATCAAGGAGTGTGTCGAATTGGGTTTTACCTCGGTGATGATCGACGGTTCACTGGATTACGCCAACAAGGACGACAAAGGTCGTCATCCGGCTCGTAGTTTTGAGGACAATGTTGCGATAACTAAAGAAGCCGTTGCAATCGCGCATGCTGCCGGTGTCAGCGTTGAAGGCGAAATTGGTACCCTTGGTGGTATTGAGGACGACACGGTTGCCGGTGAGGTCCATCTGACCGATGTTGCCGAAGCGGAGGAATTTGTTAAGCAGACCGGTGTGGATGCTCTCGCTATTGCGATTGGTACTTCGCATGGGGCGTACAAGTTTCCTGTGGGCACCGAGATCAAACTTGCTCTCGACATCGTCGATCAGGTTCACGGCAAGGTCCCGGGTACTGCTCTGGTGATGCACGGAAGTAGCTCTGTGCCGACATCAATGGTTGAAGAAGTGAACAAATATGGCGGTCAGGTGCCGAACGCAGTCGGTGTACCGACAAACATGATTCAGGATGCCATCCGACGTGGAATGCGTAAGGTAAACATCGATACCGACGGTCGACTCGCAATTACGGCTGCAATACGAAAGGTCTTCGCTGAGAAGCCGAGCGCCTTCGATCCTCGCCAGTATCTTGGGCCGGCCAGAGAGTCGGTGAAGGCCTGGATTATCGAGGAAATGAAAGCCTTCGGTACTGCGGGGCATGCCGGTGATTACCAGCCGATGACCTTGGAAGAAATGAAGAAGAAGTACGCCTGATCTATCTGATCGGGGTTCCGGCTTTCAAGGGGCTTCGGGAATTTCTATTCCCGGAGCCCTTTT
Organism: uncultured Fibrobacterota bacterium; assembly: GCA_964513105.1. Taxonomy (GTDB): domain Bacteria; phylum Fibrobacterota; class Chitinivibrionia; order Chitinivibrionales; family CAYFVL01; genus CAYFVL01. Next base: position 8,945 of record CAZEMW010000067.1, on the reverse strand, counting down.
GTATGTTTGCGAGGGATTCTGTCTTTGTCCCTCCTGTTGTGGCATATATGTTCCAGACGACCTCGCTGTGACCGAACCGTATCCTCTGCTGATTTTTCGTTAATATCACTCCTTTTTGTTGAGAATCGCGTTACCGGAGCGTATTTTATATAGAATACCGGCTGGAGAAGAGAAATGACGATATCTCACCTATAGGTCCGGTGAGCCCGGGGACACCACAGCCGGCAATATGATTATACCGGTTAAACCTTTGAGACGGAGGAATATCACATATGATGGCCATGGGAAGACATGCTTTGGGAGGCGTAATCATTGCCGCCGGTCTGGCTTTGGGGCAGGTGGTCTCATTCAACAGCCCAACAGCGTGGGTCACCGAACGAAGCTCATCTATTACGGCGCGTACCTTGATAGACACTGCCTCGGTTGGCGATGGTCGAGTTACCTTTACTCTGTCGGCTGTCGTTGACGGTCGAACGCGGAAAATCAGTTCGGAGTCTTTCGCGGTTGAGGACTATTCCCAGGAATTTGAACTTGGTTCGGTGGGAACAGGTGTGCTGGGCGGGAACGACTACGTGAGCATTGAATGGAAAATCGCCGGTGAAGAGAATGGGGGAACCGTTGAGCCGGTGGGTGTGGTAGAACTCGATGAGAGCAAGATTGAAAATGTCTCTACGGCAAAGAAGATTTCCGGAACAATCGACCAGGCCGCGGTTTCTGGGTTGAGTGACAATGATATCGTGAGCATTGGAAAGGGGCAGGTTGGAGCGATTTGGAATGATGAAGCCCTTGGCCTTATCGGCTCGGGAATCCCCGAGGGGCATTCGCTCGTTTTCTACTTTGACGGCAAGAATGCAAAAAGTGCCTTTCTTGCGTTCTCGGATCGCGGAGTTGGATATGTCGGGGGGACTGATTCCTTGCTTACTATCCGACACACCCGGACTGTTACCGACAGCGGAATTGTGTATGGTGATAAAAACTGGGTTAACGATATATCGCTGGAAAAGGTTGAGGGAAAAACACTGGTTCGAGTGCCGTGGTACGATCTGGCAGTGTTACCATTTGACGGCCGTCTGATTGGTTATTCTTTCTTCTTGATCGATTCCGAAGGCAATGTGGTTGAAGCACTGCCGAAGAATGCTCAGCGCGAGATACCGGGGACCTGGGGTAATGTGACGCTCGTGGAAAGTGGAAGCTGAGGCGACTGATCACTATCGGTTGAGGATTGAATTTTCAGGGTGTAATATTGTATATTATCCAGCTCTGTACGGACGAGAAATATACTCTCAAGGTATATGAGACTGTTTACGGTGAGTGTAGTTCAATCGGTTAGAGCACTGGATTGTGGTTCCAGTTGTTGGGGGTTCGAGTCCCCTCACTCACCCCAAAATACGAAGGCGACCTTTCCGACGAAAAAGGTCGCCTTCGCTTTGTAGAATCAGATTTCCTCGAATTTGATGTCGTACTCTTCCAGAACATGCTGGGTTTGCAGTCGTTTCCGGCCGGCTGCGACCGCCATAACCTTTGCAAGAACCGACTGTATTTCCGATTTCGTAACTCCTTGAGCCTTGCATTTTTTCAGGTACACGGCGGTACACGGGGCACAATTGAGAGATATCGCAGCCGACAACCCAACAAGCAATTCGGTTTTCGAATCGAGAACATCATCCTCGATGGTGGAATTGTAAAACGCTTTGTACAGCTCGTCCTGCTTTTTTCTTAGCTTCATAATGGTCTGCTTTCTTCCGTCCTTTCCGTGATCGTTTCCGGGAACAATCCTTTTGCATTCTGGTGTTGATTCGGTTGGATTCTACACCAAACACTAGCAAGCGGCCTTTTCGGAGGCAACCTGTGCCGGAAAAGGCCGGTAGAGAAGGCCATGAGAGTTATGGAAAGCCATTTTCACCGACAGACGTTTGGGATTTCGTGGGAACGTTTGGAATGGCGTGCCAGCGTGAGCGGAGGTAATCCGCGGCCATTTTGGGCTGCCGATTACGGGTCAGGACCCCTTTCCTGTTGCCAAAGACACGTACCACGCCTTGCTTGGTCATGAAATCCGCAAAATTCCATATGTGCTCACCAACTACGAATGGGAACCGGTCGAACACCGAATGAAATTTCTCGAGCAATCGCACCTGGTATTCTTCAGTGAACATCACGGGAGGACTAGCGTGCATGCCTGCGATGGTATCCGCTCCGTATTCCGTCATTATGATTGGCTGTTTGTACCTTTCGTGCCAGTCGGCAAGATCTTCTGCCAGTCGATCTTCAATCGCTTCGAGATCTCCCGTATCGAAATACCAGCCATTGTAGCGATTGAGGGCCGATATGTCGAAGAGATCGGTAACGAGGCAATTCGTGGAACAGCCGCAGTGAGCATTGAGTATGGGTCGCCCGGGGTCACAATCGCGGGCCGTTTGGACAATTCTCTCAAAATAGGGGCGTGCGGCCGTCTCATAGGTCGACGCTTCATTAGCGAGGCTCCATATGATTACGGAAGGGTGATTTTTATCGCGAGCGATGAGTTGTCTGATTGTTTCGCAGTGAGTTGTCAGTGTGCTATTATTTACTCGATCCTCGCGGAAAATCTGTTCGCTCGTGCGAAATTTGTGCATCCCCACGGCCGGTACTTCGTCAATAATGAGGAACCCGAGGCGGTCGGCCATGTCGAGCAGTTCCTCTGCATAGGGATAGTGAGAAGTGCGATATGAGTTTGCACCAAGCCACTTGAGAAGATTTGCATCCTTTACCGCAACGGCATCATTATACCCCTTGCCGAGTATGTCGGTATCTTCATGCTTTCCGAATCCCTTGAGATATATGGGGTGCCCGTTGAGGAGTATTTCGGTTTCTGAGGTGTCGACAGTTCGAAGGCCGGTGTGAAGGCGATAGACGTCCTTTAGCTCATTGTCCTGAAACAGCCTAACCTCGAATACGTAAAGATACGGGTTGTCCGGACTCCACAATTGTGCATCCTCTATAGAAAAAACTCCGGATGGATTATGGCAGTGTGCGCGGATAATACCCTCTCGGTCGAGCAACCGGATCTCCAGATGAGAGTAGTTGCCCTGTACTGAACAGGTGTAGGATACCGATGCACGAGTACCCGAGAGTGAGTCGGTATTTACCACGAGGTCGTCGAGGTACGTGTGTGAAGTCGCATAGAGAATTACACTGCGGTGAATGCCTGCATAATTGAAAAAGTCGAAATCGGTCAACTGTCGTGCTTTTCCCGGATTTCCACCATTATCGTCGTATTGCAGATCACCTACCGGCAAGTCCTGCCAGGTTAGCCGGTTATCCACGGCAACGGTAACCTGATTTGCTCCGGGACGTAGAGTCCCATCCGATAGATCACACTCAAAGGGAAGAAACCCACCCCGGTGGGAGGTTACGTATCGTCCGTTCACCCATACATGGGCGTGGTGGGTTACGCTTCCAAACCGGAGTACCATCCGTTTTTCCGTCCAGGCGGAGGGCACAAAGAAGCTTTTCCGATACCAGACCCATCCAACATGGTCTCGAAGAGCGGATTCCTGAGTAATGTCGTTGTAGCTTGCGGGTACCGGCATCTCCAGAGCGTCGTCAAATGTTGGAACTGCCGTATCGGGGGTGATCTCTTCTTTCTCGGTTTCACGCAAAAACAGCCAGATTCCGTCGAGCTTCTTGTGCTCTCTTGTTTCGGTTTCATACGGATAGAGCATCGTACCTCATTTCGGTTGTGGATCTAAAGGGGGAAAATACATCGTGAAACGAGAGACCATTTCAGACAGAAAAAAGCGGTGAGATCCGCAAAAAAAAGGCCCGTTTCAGAGAAACGGGCCGTTCTACATATTCCGCAGGTATCGAATCCTTAACTATCAGGATTCGTTGCCAGGTGCTTCAGCATTGCCCATCGTGCCTTAACCGCCTCCTGAGCATGTGTCATGAGCGCGTCGGAGATTTCCGGTTTCGAGCGCTGCAACACTTTATAGCGGTTCTCACTCATCGTGTACTCGGACAGAGGCAAGGTCGGTTCTTTCGAATCCAACTGCAGCGGATTCTTACCTTCCTTCACCAGGTCCGGGTTATAGCGGTACAGAGGCCAGTGACCACTCTCAACAGCTTTCTTCTGCTGTTCCAGACCCTTGGTCATATTGAATCCGTGGTTAATGCAGTGCGTGTAGCACAACAGAAGCGACGGACCATTGTAGGCTTCCGCTTCGGCAAATGCTTTAACAACCTGGTTTGGATTGGCTCCCAGTGCGCATTTTGCCACGTATATATACCCGTAGCTCATGGCGATGAGTCCCATATCCTTCTTCAGGACCGGCTTACCACTCGCAGCGAACCGCGCGACCGCTCCCATCGGAGTTGCCTTGGATGCCTGTCCACCAGTGTTGGAGTAGACTTCGGTATCCAGTACAAGGACGTTGATGTCCTTACCGGAAGCGAGTACGTGATCCACACCGCCGTAACCGATATCGTAGGCCCAACCGTCACCACCGAATGCCCAGACCGACTTCTTTACCAGGTATTCAATTACGACGTTCAGTTCCTTGCAGTCGTTGCAGTCACATTTCTGAAGGGCTTCTTTGACTTTGTCAACACGACCGTACTGTTCTTCGATTGCCGCCTGCGTGGACTGGTCGGCATTGAGGATTTCTCCAAGCAGTGCTTTCGATTCTCCGTCCAGGCAACTGCCGTCGGCCATGAGTCGTTCGGCCAGAAGGCGTGCACGGTCGTTGAATTTCTCCACAGACAGTCGCATCCCAAACGCAAGTTCGGCGCAGTCTTCAAACAGCGAGTTGTTCCATGTCGGCCCACGTCCGTCGCGACGAGTCGTGTACGGGGTGGTCGGCAGGTTTCCGCCGTAGATCGAAGAACAGCCGGTGGCGTTTCCGATAATCGCCCGGTCTCCGAAGAGCTGGGAAACCAGTTTGACGTATGCGGTTTCACCACACCCGGCACAGGCGCCGTTGAATTCGAAAAGCGGCTGAATGAACTGGCTGCCCTTCACGGTTGCCGCATTGAACTTATCGCGCGGTGTTTCCGGTATTTCCAGGAAGAAATTGAAGTTTTCCCGTTCCTGTTCACGCAACGGCGCTTGCGGTTCCATGACAATCGCACCTTTGGCTTTCGCCGGGCAATTCTCTACACACGTTCCACACCCGGTGCAGTCCTCGGGAGCGACCTGAATGGTGTATTTCATGTCGGCCAGCTCTTTGCCCTTGGCTTGTGTGCTTTTAAACGTGGCGGGAGCGCCTTCAAGGTGCTTTTCTTCATATGCCTTTGGACGAATCGTCGCATGGGGGCAAACCAGTGAGCACCGTCCACACTGAATACAGGTGTCGGGGTTCCAGACCGGGATGTGAAGTGCGATATTTCGTTTCTCGTACTTCGTTGTTCCGGTGGGCCAGCTACCGTCGGCAGGCATCTGAGAGACCTTTATGGCGGCCCCTTCCTGCATCAGCATCTTGGCGGTTACGTTTTTCACGAATTCCGGAGCGTCACCGGGAACCGGCTGTATATTTTCGATCGGGTTGGACGGTTCGGCGGGTACCGTCACTTCCTGGATCGACTCTATCGCATTGTCCACCGCACTGTTGTTCATCTGCACGACGACATCGCCCTTTTTGCCGTATGTTTTCTTGATCGCGGTCTTGATGGCGCTAACGGCCTCAACCTGACCCATGATCTGCGAAATACGGAAAAAGGCGGTCTGCATAATCACGTTGATACGCGCTCCGAGACCAAGTTTTTCGGCAATCGAAACCGCGTCGATCACGAAGAATTTGGCTTTCTTGTCGATGATCTGCTTCTGAACACGCCCGGGCAGGTGCTGCCAGACTTCGTCGGGAGAATATGGAGAAGTAAGGAGGAAAATCCCGCCTTCTTCCAGGTTTTTCAGCATGTCATACTTTTCAAGGAATGAAAAATTATGGCAGGCGATGAAATTTGCCCGAGAAATCAGGTACGGCGCTCTGATCTGATCCGGACCGAAACGGAGGTGAGATACCGTTACGGTACCGGCTTTCTTCGAGTCGTATACGAAATATCCCTGAGCGTAATGATCGGTTTCGGAACCGATGATCTTGATTGAGTTCTTGTTTGCGCCAACCGTACCGTCGGATCCCAGTCCGTAGAACATCGCTCGATACGTGTTCTCGCCTTCGGTGCTGAATGTCGGATCGTACGGAATGCTGGTACCGGTCACGTCGTCGTCGATACCTACCACGAAATGGTTTCGCGGTTTGTCGTTGGAAAGCTCGTCGAAAACACCCTTCACCATGGCGGGGGTAAATTCCGAAGAACCGAGTCCATAGCGACCGCCTACCGTTTTCGGATACTCGGAGAACGGTGCCTGGCCTTGATCCATCATTTCGCCAATGGCGGTCCGTACGTCTTCGTACAACGGCTCACCGAGTGCCCCCGGCTCTTTAGTGCGATCGAGAACCGCAATTTTCTTTACACTTGCCGGAAGTGCGGCTACGCAGGCGGCGGTATCGAACGGACGGAACAAGCGGACTTTGACCATACCCACCTTTTCGCCGTTTTTCACCATGTACTCAACTGCTTCATGTGCGGTTTCACATCCCGAGCCCATAAGCACAATTACACGTTCGGCATCGGGAGCTCCTACGTATTCGAACAGCTTATACCGGCGGCCGACTACGGAGGCGAATTTGTCCATGATCTTCTGTACGATAGCCGGGCATTCGTTGTAATACTTATTCACCGTCTCACGACCCTGGAAGAACACATCCGGATTCTGAGCGGTACCTCTGATCGTCGGACGGTCGGGGCGCATCGCGCGGAGTCGATGCTGTTCAACCGTTTCGTTATCGATCAGAGCGCCGATATCTTCCATGGTGAGTTCTTCGATCTTCTGGATTTCATGCGATACCCGGAAACCGTCGAAGAAATGAACAAATGGAATTCGTGAAGCGAGTGTTGCGGCGTGTGAAATGAGAGCCATATCCATGGCTTCCTGCACGCCGGCCGAAGAAAGCAGGCCGAAACCGGTCTGGCGGACGGCCATTACATCACTATGGTCGCCGAAGATCGAAAGTGCCTGCGCGGCGACGGATCGGGCGCTGACATGGAAAACCGCGGGAGTGAGCTCGCCGGCGATCTTGTACATGTTTGGAATCATGAGAAGCAGACCCTGGGAAGCCGTAAACGTCGTCGTGAGCGATCCGGCGCAAAGGGCGCCGTGAACCGCTCCGGCCGCGCCGGCCTCGGACTGCAACTCTGATACTACCGGGACTGTTCCCCAGATATTGGTCTCACCGCGAGAGGACTTCTCGTCGGCGATTTCACCCATAGGTGAGGAAGGCGTAATAGGATAGATCGCACAGACTTCACTTAAAGCATGTGCCACATGGGCGGTTGCCGAGTTCCCGTCGTGCGGAACCATCTTGCGTGCCATACATACTCCTTACAATAGCAGGTTGGGAAGTGAGCTATTAATATTGAATGAAATAGCTTTCAAAGATACATCCATTACCCCGGGGGATTCAAGAAAATGCCGCGGCCATCGAATCCGTAACGTCCGCTCCGAGCCGTATGGTCTCGGTGGCGCACTCAATAGGACCCTGGAGAGTTCGCAAAACTATGGGCCTTGTCCATTCCATGCCTTATCTTGAGGTAGGGTTGTGATTCCCTAAAAGAAAACCAGGTTTTGATTCCTGAACGGGGTAGTTCAATTTCAACCGCATTACGAGCATCGCATAGCGCTAATTTACTCGAATTCAGCCCTGATCACCCCAACCACTCTTGCCCACGAGCGGCACAAAGACCACCCCGCCCGCGGAGTGTTTGGTCACGGTATCACCCCGGCGATCGTAGATCTCCAACTCCTGTAGTCCGCGATCTCCCACCGGGATTATCATCCTACCTCCGTCGGCCAACTGTTGGGTAAGCTCTTCGGGCACCGCGGGAGCACCGGCGGTTACAATGATCTTATCGAAGGGAGCATACTGCGGCCAGCCACGAGTGCCGTCGCCAACTTTGAATACGACATTCTGATAGCCCAGTTCCCGAAGAAGTTTCCGGGCTCGATCGCTGAGTTCTCGATGACGTTCAATTGTATACACTCTTCGTGAGAATTGCGCAAGAATCGCGGCCTGGAACCCTGATCCGGTGCCGATTTCCAGGATTTTTTCATCCTTTTTCAGCTCCAGCAGTTGTGTCATGAGCGCAACCACATACGGCTGGCTAATGGTTTGACCAAGCCCTATTGGTAAGGCATTGTCGTCATATGCCTGCATGTACATACCCGAATCAAGAAACCGATGTCGCGGCACCTTGCGGAACGCATCGAGTACGTTCGGATCGGTTATGCCCTTTTTTATCAGCTTTTTTACGAGTGATTCACAGGCTATCTGCGGGTCCAATTCTCTCGGGGTCATAGGTACTGCAAATTCTCCGGGGCTACCGGCGTGTTCTTTGTTCTGCTCTTATCCGTGCAAGGGTTCGTACTACCGCCCGAATCCATCGAACGGTATCGGTTCCCGGTGATATATGGCTTTGGTCAGTACAATATAATGTCTGGACCTCGACGAAACGGACCGGGAAACCGGCAAATCGTGCCCGCAGAATTATCTCGGATTCCATCTCAAATCGGTTGCAAGTAGTGTGTGTGGCTGAAAGAAGGCGCCTCGAATAGAAACGAAATCCGCACTGGCTGTCGCTTATGACCGATCGGGTCAAAACCGACAGCGCGGCCGATGTCATGGTGTTCGAAAGTATACGCATCGCAGGCATTTGCCCCAGCCGGCGTGAGCGGGCGCCGATAATAATACCGCAGTCCGGGTAGCGACGTGTCGCGGCTATGAATTCTTCAAGATCATCCACGGCGTGTTGTCCGTCCGCATCCATCGTCGCAATCCAGTCGAAATCTCTTTTCGTCAAAGCATGAAATCCGGAACGAAGCGCCGCCCCTTTTCCCCTGTTGTGCTCATGAG
>CAZEMW010000066.1:0-9872 GCA_964513105.1 uncultured Fibrobacterota bacterium | reverse complement strand
GACGAGATCCGAGAACACCGGTTCCTGCCCCAATTTCGAACGCTCGAATCCCTCCCCCGGGAAAGTATTCCCGAGACAGGTCTTCGATCATATCCCGCCATCGGTCATACCGCACATGCGCCATTACGCGGTCATAGATACGTGCCAGGGCTTCGTACGTAGAGGAGTAGTTCAGAGATTTATCTTGATGAAGGTTTCCTGTCGCCATTTTTTGACCAGATCACGAAGCTTCTGCTGAGCGAGCACTCGTTCCGCTATCTGCGCGATCTCGTTCCAATCCTCCTCAAGTGTAAGTGGCCTGCTCTCCTGTTGATCGTCAATGCGGTATATCGTCAATGCATTGCCTTCCTGTACAATCGAGGAGATATCTCCCACTTCGAGACCGTTCACGGCCTTTGCTGTTGAGGGAGAGAGTGTCGCAACGGTTTGCCACTTCATTTTCCCCCCCAGCCTCCTGCTCACCGGATCATCACTCAGCGATCGGGCGGCCTGAGCAAACTCTTCCTGCGAGTTCGAATTGGATTTCACCGAATCAAGACTGGTGCGGGCTTCTGTATAACATTCTTCGTCGGGAGTAACCTCTACAAAAATCTGTCGCACGTGAGATCGACCATTCTTCTTTTCCTCTACCGTAACCACGTGAAAGCCAAGTCGAGTCTCAAAAGGTTCGCTTATTTGTCCAACATCCATTGAGAAAACTTTTTCCTCAAACTCGAGAAGACCGAGAGTCCCCTTCGATATGAATCCGAGATCGCCTCCGTTTTCGGCATTCGGACCGTCTGAAAACTGTTTGGCCGTTTCCGTAAAATCCGCCCCGTTGTCCAGCTTTTCCTTTATAGCCTTTATTTTGTCGTAGGCCTTTTGCCGAATCTGAGTCGAGGGATCACATCGCATGGTTATTTTGGACAGACGTATGCTTTCTCCGGCCGCAGGGAGGCTGTCCTTGTATTCATTGTAAAAATGGCGGATCTCTTTTTTGGTTATCGTACTTGGAGACGCGTACAACTGCTGAACCTTCTGCTTCATCAGCTCCTGTCGTATCTGCGTCCGCAATTCCGACTTAAACTTGGTCAGACTGATTCCCTGTTGTTCCCTCAGAATCTGCTCGAGCTGTTCCTGCGTAATTCGGTTCTGGCGCAGCATCATCTCAATTCTGTTCTCCACACCAGCCTGTACTTCCGAAATAGAAACGGTGATATTAGTATCCCGTTCGGCCTGGACCAGCAACACTTTGCCGTCGATGAGCTCTTCTAGAGCCTCATAACGAAGACGTTCCATTTCCGCGGGCCCGGGATCCTGAATTCTCATCTGCTGACCCTTCAGATAGGCGTACGCTTCCACTTCCGAGAAAAGAATAATGGAATCACTGACCACGGCCGCGATTCCGTCCAGGTGTTGCGCGGAATCGGGTACCGATGCGCGAAGAGTAGACCCTGCAAACAAAAGAAATACTGCTATGCTGATTTTTTTCATTTCGCCTCTGAAATTTCATCCCCGTCCATTACCGCCCTGGCCTGGCCGGCTCCGGGAATTTTGTCAAAATGGTATTCGAGATCGGTTTTCAGCCTGAGACTGGACAACAGACTCTCTATATCTTCCTTCTGATTCTCCGTGGCCAACGTACCAACGATTTCTTCGCGGACTTCGTTAATGCTGCTTATTGTTCCGGCGTCCTGCTTATCCAGGACTCTGACGATATGGTACCCGTCGGCCATTTCGAACGGGACGCTTGTTCCTGAGATCTTCGTTTTTTCTATAACCGCACCGATTTCCGACGGTAAGCGGTCAATCGGAATAAACTCGGCACTGCGCGGATCCTCTACGGGAATGGTGGAATACCGCGCCGCCAGGTCCAGGAAATTCTCGTCGGTAATCTGATTTCGAACTTGCCATGCGGTTTTTGCATCGTCTACAACGATTTCTACGTATTTGGCAACGGCAGTATTGCGTGTGAGAGCCTCTTTGTGTTCTTCATAGTAGGTTTCTACATCCTTTGGGCCGACCGGGTTTTTGTCCGCACCGACCACGGTGCTGCGGCTGATGATCTCGGCGCTGAGCAGGTCCCGCTTCATCTTTTGCAGTCGGTCTCGGATTTCCGGTTCCTTATGGATGCGTCTCCGAAGTGCTTCCTGATACAGAAGCTCGGTGTCTATCCATTGCTTCACATAGCTGATCATATGCTCCCGTGTGATGTGATCACTGTACTCGGGAGGAATACTCTTGAAAAGATCGTCAAGCGTCAGAGTGGAGTTGCCCACACGCGCAACAACCTGGTCCGGGTCACGTGACTCACAGCCTGCCCAGGCGAAAACCATCGCTACCACAAAGAAAACAAAGAGCTTTTTCATCGGGCATACTTTCATTGAACAAGATAAATGATGCATACGAGGTATTCTCCGGTTTCAGCCATTCTTCAAACGCAGTCGTCAAAACGATCGTCGGTCGGCGCAATTCGACCGGCCATGCTACAGTATATCACGAATGCTGCGCTTCATGTCGCCTCTACCGACTGTTCGGTTGTGACGAACCTCTTTTTTCCGCAACCCGGCCACAGCCCGATGGACCGGTGTCGAGGAAATCTCCTGCAGCCTCTTTATGGTCTGAAATTCGTCGTCATAGCCTTCACCGGAAATCGCTTCCAGAACAGTCGGACTGAACTTGTACGGACTGGCAGTGGCATCTATGAGGGTGTGGCGCGATCCGCCTATCATGTTCCGCGCCCCTACCCCGACGGCCGTGTGTGTGTCCAGGACATAGCCGAAATCATCATAAGTGGCCTTGATTGTCTTGAAAACATCTTCTTCGTCGAGCCATACCCCGGTCATAATTGCGTCAAGCCGAGCTTTTGTTTCCGAATCGATTGAGAACGTTCCCTGTTCAGCCAGTTCTGTAAACCACCGGCTCACCACCTCTGAAGAATGGTCTGTGGCTTCGAACAGAAACCTCTCCAGATTCGAGGAAATCAAAATATCCATCGACGGAGAAGTGGTTTTATGGAATGGTCGATTACGGTCGTATACACCGGTGGTAAGAAAGTCCGCTAGAACACGATTACGATTCGAAGCGCAAACCAGTGTTCCGACCGGAAGGCCCATTCTTTCGGCATAGTATGCGGCCAGTATATTGCCGAAATTGCCGGTGGGAACGCATATGTCGATTTTCTCCCCGAGAGATATTATCTCACGTTCAACCAGCTTCATATATCCGTAGAAATAATACACAATCTGAGGACACAGACGGCCCCAATTTATTGAGTTGGCCGAACTGAGTTCGATATTTTTTTCAGAGAGTTCTCGACGAAAACCGTCGTCACCGAATATCGCCTTAACACCCGTCTGACAATCATCAAAGTTACCGTCAAGGGCGTACACGTGGGTATTCGAACCGTCGGTTGTCACCATCTGAAGCCGTTGAATCTCACTGACACCACCCGCCGGATAGTATACCACAATAGAAATGCCGTCAATATTCTTGAAACCCTCGAGAGCAGCTTTCCCCGTGTCTCCCGAAGTCGCCACGAGAATGAGCGTATCCTTTTCTACCCCCAGCTTGGTTTTGGCCGTTGAGAGGAAATGGGGCATAATCTGAAGGGCCATATCTTTGAAAGCGGCGGTTGGGCCATGCCAGAGTTCGAGCACCGAACTTGAGTCACCAAGACGTTTCAGCTCGACTATATCAGGCGTATCGAATGAATCGCTACTATAGGCCTGAGTTATGCAGGATCGCAATTCGTCTTCGGAATAATCGGTCAAAAACGAGGATAGAATCGCATACGCGGTGTCCTGGTACGACTTATTCTGCAGCGTTCCCGGGTCTATTTCTGGAATACTCTCCGGAACAAAAAGCCCGCCCGAAGGAACCATTCCAAAATTGATTGCTTCCGCAGATTCGACCCGACGAAAATTGCCTCGAGTTCCGGCATATTTCATGTGACCGTCTCTATTCTTCTATTCGTATGATCTGAGTTTTGCTCTGAATATAGTCCATTTTCTCAATTGTCTCGACAGCAACCCGCAGGTCGCTTTCCCGGGCCGGATGCGTAAGTATCACAACCGGGCAGTGTTCACTGCTGTGGCTCTCCTTCTGAACCACCGAAGCGATCGAAATATTCTTCTCGCCCAGAGCCGAAGCAATGAGCGCTAGTACACTTGGTCGATCAGTAACGGTGAAACGTAGATAGTACCGCGATACCACCGTGCTCGACGACTTCAGCGGTATACGATTATCCCCGGAATAAAAACTCATGGGAATTCTCTTGGGGCTTGAGCCGTTGATGTTCCGTGCTACATCGATAACATCACCCACAACCGCGGAAGCCGTCGGCAACTCACCCGCGCCTTTACCATAAAGCAGAATTTCCCCAACAGCATCACCCTTCAGAAGTACGGCATTGTACTCTTTCGATACTGATGCGAGTATATGGTCGGTGCGAAGCATCGCAGGATGCACTCGTACTTCAAGCCCGGAATCGTCGGAATTGATTATTCCCAGCAACTTGATTCGGTAGCCAAGGTCTCGCGCAAAACCAATATCCAGCTCGGTTATGTCTGTTATGCCTTCAATGGGCACGTCTTCGTACGGAACAAATCCACCGCGGAGCAGGGAAGCCATTATCGCAATTTTGTGTCCGGAGTCCCCGCCGCCGATGTCGAGAGTCGGATCGGCTTCGGCAAAACCGCCCGCCTGGGCTCTGCTCAACGCATCTTCGAATGACAGTCCTTTGGCTTCCATTTCGGTCAGGATATAATTGCAGGTGCCGTTGATAATGGTTTTGAGAGAATACACATCGTTGGCAACCATTGACTCACGTATTGTTTTGATTGTGGGCATGCCACCACCGACGGCAGCCTCGAAGTACACCGACACATTATTCTTCTCGGCAGCTTCAAAAATTTCGGGTCCATGCTCGGCCAGCAGAGCCTTGTTTGCGGTGACAACATGTTTTCCCGCGTTCAGCGCGCCAAGAACCAGATCTTTGGCAAAGCCGGTACCGCCGACAAGCTCGATTACTGTTTCTATACTGTTGTCCGAGATGATATCGTCGGCGCTTGTGCTGCAGACGGCCTCTCCGGTAGGAAGAGCCTCCAGGCGAGCCGTATCCTTGTCCGCGACACGGGCCAATCGAACGGGAAGCTTCAAATCATCGGCAAAGTGGGTTGCTTTCTCCGAAAGGATTTTCAGAACCCCGCCGCCGACAGTTCCGGCGCCAACAAGCCCTACATTCATTTCATGCATAGATATATCCTTATCCCTGATTCCCAGCCGGCTTCCGTCTGCCGAGGTATATCGTGTCGGCAGCAGGGGGCGCTCACCGAATCATTAATACTCTCTGCTACGCGCTCGGGCGTCCGCCACACTAACGCACCAGTAGTACTCATTGCCTGTCCGAAAACCCCTGAAACGGGCACCACCCCGATTGATATCGGGACTCAATGTTCCGCTACAGGGTGCGGCGGACAGACACCACTTGGCCTATTCAGTTAAAAATACATCGGTTGCAGCAGTTGGATTGAGCCGGAGGAGGGAACTAAGCCGCGAAATTTAGAACCCGAGGGGTGCATTTGGTGTTTCTGCCGCCCCTTTGGGCCACTTTTACCGGGCGGAAGTCCCGGTAAAAGCCTAGATCCTTTATATCATAAAGGATGACGGTTCGGTAGGGAGCAGGTGCCGACTACGATTCGTTGAATTTGCTTTCGAACAATCCGGCAATGGCGGCCAGCGCGTCGTTCTCATCTTCACCGTCGGCACGGATCGTAACCGAAGAATCACAGCCGGCGGCAAGCATCATGACGTTCATAATACTCTTTGCGTCGGCCTTCACACCGTCTTTTTCCAGAGAAATGGAAGAGGAGAACTGAGAAGCGGCGCGAACGATCATCGAGGCCGGGCGGGCATGAATACCGAGGGAATTGGTGACCTTCACGATTTTCTCGGTCATCAGTCGTTGTTCCTTCTATTTCTGAAACCCAACTTAACGCGAAGTTTTAATCCGTTTTCATTAACGTCGTTGACCAGAGTGTCCAATCGACTCACCGTCGTCTTCAGTTCGTCGTAGAACTCTTCATCATCCATGAGTTTTCCGATAGAACCCTCACCGTTCTCTATGTCCGTCACCATGCTCTGGAGAGAGGCAACAACCGAATCGACCCTTTCGGCAATTGAAACCGCATCGTTCACCAGCCGGGATCCGTCACCGATCATCTCATCGATGTTGTCCCTGTTGGCATCGAGCAATCCTTGCACATCACTGCTCAGATTTTCCAGATTCTCCATTGTTCGATTCAGTTTTGGTTCATTTTCGGCAAGAAGACCGCCCACCATGAGGCTTACCGTGTCCAGTCGACCAACCACACCGTTGAACACGGTGACGAACTCAGGATCCGCAATGGTCTTCTCCATCACATCCGAGACGCGAACAAGCAAATCCTGCACATCGGTGAGAACGTTGCCGAGCATCCCCATAGCTTCGGCGATTCCGCTGTCGAAATCCCCACTGATGTACGTCTTGTCTTCGTCTTTGTTCGGCGGATACGCCGTTCCTTTGGTGGACAGGCGGATACCCACCATGCGCTCGCCCATAAGACCGATATTCTGTACGGTCACATCGCTGGAATCGGTGATGTTTATGTTTTTGTCAACTTTTATGTCGACCGCAACGTCACCTTCGTGCAGGTACATGCGGGAGACTTCACCGCGCTTCACCCCGTTGACCGTAACCGGATCGCCGATTTGCAGGGCTCCCACGTTGGGAAACAGAACAGTGTACTCGACCGTTTTTCGAGTGAAACTGACCTCTTTAAGCCACATAACCCCGGCAATGAGTATGAACAGGGCCAGAAAAATCGAAGCGCCGACCATCATTTCCATGTTCGTTTTTTTCACGCTTTCAGGCCCTTTCGCTCAAATCCCTCGCTCAACCGCCTTATAGTACAATATAAATACGCGGTTTCGCCAATTTCTGGAAATTCTACGTTCTCGGCAGGGAGAGATTAGAGTATACATCGGATGCATGATATGAGCTACGTACAAACGGAGAACAGAACGCTCGTCGAAATCCCAGATCGCCGGCAACCGATTCGTACTGCTTGAACTGCTCGGGGGAAACGAATTCTGATACCGGAAGATTTTCGGAAGAAGGCTGAAGGTACTGTCCGATCGTCAGGATCTCGCACCGTACCTCCCGCAGCGATCTCATGGCCTCAATCACTTCATCGGCCGTTTCACCGAGTCCGACCATTAGCCCGGACTTCGTGCTGATCGACGGCATAAGCTCTTTTGCACGGGCAAGCACCTCGAGCGATCTCTCAAACTCCGCCTGCGGTCGCACGCGCGGATAGAGGCGAGGCACGGTTTCGACATTATGATTGAGTACGTCGGGACGAGCGTCGAGAACCGTTTTCAGCGAATCACGCGATCCCTGGAAGTCGGGTATGAGGACTTCTACTCGGATTCGTGGATTTGCCTGTTTCAGAGCGGTAATTGTTGCCGCAAAATGCGCAGCACCACCGTCGGGGAGATCGTCTCTGGTAACCGAGGTTACGACCACATATTTCAGCCCGAGCTCGACCGCCGCCTCTGCAATGTTTGAAGGCTCCTCGCGCGAAACGGTATCAGGGTCTTCGTGACCGACCGCGCAAAAACGGCAGTTTCTGGTGCAGTTTTCTCCAAGAATCAGAAATGTCGCGGTTCCTTTCGAGAAACACTCCGTTCGATTGGGACAGCGTGCTTCCCGGCAGACGGTGTGAATACGGCGCGATTCGAGGAGCTTTTCTACGACATTTCGTTTACCCGGGCGGGGAAGCTCACGCCGAAGCCACTTCGGATATCCGACCCGTTTTTTCTCTGTCGCTCCGAGTTGATTTGTGCTGTTGATGTCTTTTTCCGAACGTTGAGACTTGTCGGCTGTATCCATGTAACCTTTATCCATACTTCTGTCTGAGTCGTGCCGGCAAGATTTTCATCTGCTCCCGATACTTGGCAACGGTTCTTCGTGCCACCTTGAGATCTTCTTTCGATAGTACATCTGCAATGCGCTGGTCCGACATCGGTCGCTGACTGTTTTCGTTTTCCACCAGCTCCCGAATTCTATTACGTATTTTGGCCGAGGAAACGTCTTCTCCGTCTCCGTCTTTTCCAACACCTTCGATAAAGAAATACTTGAGCTCGTATATGCCGTGAGGAGTCTGCACATATTTGTTGCTCGTAACGCGACTTACGGTGGAAATGTGCATTTCGATCATGTCCGCCACATCCTGAAGTTTCAGCGGTTTCAGATTGGGGGGGCCCTTTTCAAAAAAGTCACGCTGCTTTTCGATGATAGCATACATGACCTTCAGCATGGTGGACTTGCGCTGTTCTATTGAGCGAATAAGCCACGTGGCATTGTTGAATTTTTCTCGAACATACTTTTTCACGTCCCGATCAACATTGCTGCCGCGTTTCAGCATGTCGGCGTATGCCCGGCTGATGTGAAGGAGCGGAACGGAGCGGTCGTTAAGATTGACGATAAACTCACCGTCCACCTTTTCCACAATGAGATCCGGTATGATAGTCGCCGAGCTGTCGGGACTTACCAGATACCCCGGTTTCGGATGCAGCTTTTTTACTTCATCGATTGCTTCCTGAATATCTTTCAGCGATACCCCGAATTTTCGCGCCAGGTCGGGCACTTTGAGTCGTTCGAAAAGCGACCATCCCTCGGTAACAATACGAAACGCAAGCGTATCCTGTCGATGAAGCCGTCGTAGTTGAATGGCCAGGCACTCCTGGAGATTCCTGGCGCCGATTCCGGCCGGCTCCAAGCTCCACAGCACGTTCATGGCCTCTTCGACTTCATAGGGATTCGCTCCGGTTGCGTCCGAAATCTCATCCACGCTCAGGCGAAGGAACCCGTCGGGATCAAGGCTCCCGATAAGGAAATGTACCAGAAGCTCCCGCTCGGGACTGAGCGTCTTTTCGGCAAGCTGATTGGAGAGGTGTTCCTCGAGAGAGGGATGATACACCGGCGTCGGTTCGCGGTACTCCTGGTTGCGGTCTACCTCTTCGGTTTGCCTGCTTCCCAGGTCAAAGCCTTCTTCGAGGTATTCTTCCCAGTCAATAGAGTCCTCATCTACGTCCAGCTCATCATCATCTTCCGACTCTTCATCGGTCGTTTCCTCTTCTTTGGCTTCTTCATCCTGTATTTCATCAAGGTCTTCGGAAGCCTCCAGAACCGGATTCATCTCCAACTCGGTTTTCAGCATCTGCTCCAACTGTAGCGTATTCACCTGGAGTAGCTTGAGAGACTGAATCATCTGAAACGACAGCTTTTGCTGAAGCTTCATCGACATGTCAAGAGATAAGTTCAAGGATGATTCCTCCGCTGAATTGTCTCTGGAATGAAAGTTGCTAAACAACTACATTTAATATAAAATTCCGACCGGTGTTCTGCCCACTTCTTTTTCGCCACGACCAAATTAATCCAGACGAAAATTCTGACCGAGATAGATCCGACGTGCTTCCGGATTGTTCGCCAACTCGTGCGCCGTCCCTGCTATAAGAATTTTTCCTTCGGCCATAATGTACGCTCTATCGGTAATCCGCAGCGTTTCGCGAACGTTATGATCGGTTATCAGAACACCGTATCCCTTTTCTTTCAGTTGCTGTACAATCCCCTGAATATCCTCGACGGCAATTGGATCCACGCCGGCGAATGGTTCGTCCAGGAGGATGAAATCCGGTCGATTCGCAAGTGCCCGTGCGATTTCCACGCGGCGGCGTTCTCCCCCGGACAGTTGATACCCGTAGCTTTTTTCAAGATGAGTAACATTGAGTTCATTCAGTAGCTCGTACATTCGAGCCTTACGGGCGCGGGGAGTAAGCTGCTGATGTTC
>CAZEMW010000065.1:0-9907 GCA_964513105.1 uncultured Fibrobacterota bacterium | reverse complement strand
CCGTATTGCGATGCGCTGCGATGCACTGCGATGCACTGAGCTTGCCGAAGTGAGCGAAGCCGAAATGCCGAGGTGCCGAAGGCTGACTTTTGATCTTCGCTTTTGTTTTTTAGACCTTTGATCCGGTTGCCGAGCGAAGCCGAAATATCCGGCTCCGCCGGCCAGGGGGGTATCATGAAAATCGATTTAGACCGCCACCCGTGCTTTAACCCTCACGGAAAGAAACGCTACGGACGAATTCACCTTCCCGTAGCACCGGCCTGCAATATACAATGCAAATTCTGTAATCGTAAATACGACTGCATGAACGAAAGTCGTCCCGGTGTCAGTTCCGCGGTCCTGAAACCTCGGGAGGCGCTTGAGTATCTGCACAAGATGGTTGAACGTATGCCGGAAATCAGCGTGGTCGGAATTGCCGGGCCGGGCGACCCGTTTGCCAACCCGAAGGAGACCATGGAAACGCTTCGCCTTGTCAGGGATCACTATCCGGAAATGCTTTTATGCGTTGCAAGCAATGGAATGAACGTCCTCCCCTACGTTGACGAACTTGCCGAACTGCAGGTTTCTCATGTCACGATTACCGTCAATGGATTTGATCCGAAAGTTACGGCACAGGTATACCGATGGTTTCGAGACGGTACCCGGGTGCTTCGGGGAGAAGACGGTGCGAAGCGGCTTTTGGAGCGGCAGGTGGAGGCTATTCGGGCGCTGAAAAAACATAATCTTATTGTGAAGGTGAACACTATCATTATACTCGGGGTTAATGATATGCATATCGAAGAAGTAGCTCGGGAAGCCGCGGGCTTGGGAGTCGATGTGCTCAACTGCATGCCGCTTCATCCTGCTCCCGGTTCGGATTTTGAAAATCTGGAGGAACCCTCCGCCGAGCACGTCGCGCAGATCCGGGCCAATGCACTCAGATTTCTGCCACAGATGCAGCATTGTGCACGATGTCGGGCTGACGCGGTCGGATTGCTGGGAGACGATCATACCGATGAGGCTGCCGAAGTAATGGCTTCCTGCTGCAACGCGGCGAACAAGGAGAAACGAAAGACGGCCAGGCGAGTAGCGGCGGGGACTCTTGAGGGTGTTCTGGTAAATCAGCACCTTGGCAATGCTTTCGAATTCAGCATTTACGAAAACTCAGAACAGGGTCCGGTTCTGGTGGAACGCAGAGATGCTCCCGTGCCGGGGGGAGGTGAACAGCGATGGCGTGATCTTGCCGAACGTCTGTCGGATTGTCACACCATACTGGTACAATACGCCGGACAAAGCCCCAGGAGAATTCTGGGAGAGTACGGGATCGAAATCATTGCTATGGACGGATTGATCGACCACGCGCTCCGTGCCGTGTTTGACGGAAAGCCGGTGCCGGCCTACATGACCTCCCGGGCACCAAAACAGTGCGGTAACGGATGCGGCAATTCAGGTGGTGGATGCGGAGCTTAGCCCAAGTTTCGCACACGGAATATTCAGAAACCGGTGACACCGATACCGGGAACAGAGGTGTCGCCGAATACTTTAAAAAAGGAGCGTACCCGGATGCAGAAAGCCAAATATCATATTTGCGTATGCAATTCATTTCGACTCAGTGGAGAACCGCAGGGTGTCTGTAACAAGAAAGGTGCACCGGGATTACTTCAGTATCTCGAGGAAGAAATCGTAGACCGTGGAATCGACGCACAGGTATCGGCAACCGGCTGCCTGAAGGTGTGCGATCGGGGACCGGCAATGGTTGTCTTTCCGAACGGTTACTGGTATGGAGAGGTTGACGAGGAACGCCTCGATGCAATCCTGGATGCCCTCGAGGAGGATTCGGCTGCGGAGGAATATCTGCTTTCGTAGGAGAGCATCCTGGCGCGGCATAGCCGCAACCGGAGAAGCTCATCTCTCGTGCTCGTGCTCGTGCTCGCAATCGTAACCGTAATCGAAGTCTGTTGCAGGCTCCGTCGAATCCGATTACACGACGTCCTGAGCGGGGGTCGAAGGGAGCACGAGCACGAAGTAACCCAAAAACAATGACTTACAAGAGATCTCCTGTAAGAAAACATGATTTTTCAGTTGAGTAGTACGGAGAAAAGACCGTCGACGGAATGGTCCGTCCTGTAAGATCCGGTCTCTCGATATGACAAGAGTCCTGAAATCACTATGAATCCAATTCTCGTCGATACGACTCTGCGCGACGGTGTGCAGGCCCCGGGGCCTGTGCTGGAGTTACGTGAAAAGCTCCGAATCGCCGACCGACTCGCTGCAGCGGGGGTTCCCGAAATGGAAATCGGGATACCGGCGATGGGTCCCGGTGAACGCCGTCACATTCGAGCCATTGCCGGTGTCGCCCACCCCGCTAAGGTGTGCGTCTGGTGTCGTGGACGGGAAGAGGATATCGATGCGGCATTCTCGACCGGTGTAGAACGCATACACCTGGTTTTCCCCGTTTCTCCCGGGCATATGAGAATCAATGGAAGCGACAAATCGAAAATCCTGGAGAAGGTCGTAGAACTGTCGAGAATGGCGCGGGACCGCTTTCCCTGGTTTTCAGTGGGAATGCAGGACGCCACACGGTCGGATCCGGCATTTCTCGCTGAAATAGTTACCACGGCTCACAATGCAGGCGCGAGCAGAATTCGTCTTGCCGACACGGTCGGACTCGCCACTCCCCTTTCTGTCTCGCAAACGATCCAGACAATACTTCGGCAGTGCCCGACCGCCCGACTGGAATTTCACGCCCATAATGACCTGGGAATGGCAACGGCAAATGCGGTCAGTGCCGTGCAGGCCGGCGTTGAAGCGGTCAGTTGCACCATTCTCGGGCTCGGAGAACGCGCCGGGAATGCGGCTCTGGAACAGGTCGCGACCGCGCTCACGATCAGCGGCGGATACGAAACGGGAATCAGGCTGGAGTCACTCGGGGATCTCTGTCGCACGGCAGCGGAGGCGTTCAAATTTGCCGTTCCTCCCGATCGTCCCGTGGTGGGAGAACGAACCTTCACCCATGAATCCGGTATTCACTGTCACGGCATGCTCAAGGACAAATCCTCTTTCCAACCCTTCAATGCCGATACTGTCGGAAGCACCACCCGATACGTGGTGGGGACCCACTCGGGAATCTCGAGTATTCGGGCCGTACTTGCCCCGGAAGGCATTTCGCTGTCCAACGAAGCCGCACGTAAGCTTCTCGCAAAAGTTAAGGGAAGGGCTGTAGAACAGGGGCGTGCACTGGAACCCCCCGAAGTGATTGCACTGTGGCGGGAGTTGTGTCAACCGTCCGAGTGGACGGTTCCACGGATCCCGATACAACCGTCGACCGGGAGCCTAGAACGTGAAGGATAATGTGAAACCGGCGACACCGGCCAGCCCGATGCCGTACCCCAACGCGGCCCAGATCCGATCCTCGTCGCGCCGTTCCTTTGCCTCCGCCCACTCGGCCTGGGTGTGAGTAGACATATTTACGACACTCGTATTACTCAACTCATGGAGCTCGTTCTGTGATTCCAGTAGTTGCATCGTATTGAGAGCACCCACACCGGCTCCGGCAAGAAACCCGGCGACACCGGAATACCGTAAGAGATTTCTTCGTGGAGCATTCGGATCGGCAAGAATTCGCACAGGTACACCGTCGACCGTTGCGTCCTTGATCGAAAGTTCGTAGGTATACGGGTCGTTGGTCATAATGTGCTCCTGTTCCTCAATCACCAGATTTGTTTTCCCGTTGTTTCTAAACAAACCGGACTTGATCTGGATGAACTTCGTGTCCGATCGGACCCCGTACACGGAGTAGAGTACCTTCGTCTGCAGCATCGAAGTGCCGATTGCGTTTGAATGGATGTAAATACCATTCCAGTCGTACGGATTGGGATACAGCGTGCTGGCGGGGTTGTACTTTCGATCGTATTCGGAGGTGAAAACAATGGGATTGTCCACAGTGCCCTCGGCAATCAACCGTCCTTCCACGTGAAACCCGGTAAAATTCTTGAACAGGAACACGGCTCCAGGCTGGATGCGGACGATTTTTCCCAGCGGGACCTCGATATCGGACACTACCAGGTAGGGAACCGACTGTCCCTTGATCACCTTCGGCAACGGCCCGCCGATGGTATCGAATTCAACATCCGAGGATGCCGACGGACTCCCGATGAAGATTGCGCAAAGCACCGCCGCGGCAAGGCCGCAATTCACGTTCCTCACAAGCATCGTTCCAGTCTCCTTTTTTGTACAAATGTCCCTGCCGACCCGATCACTCCTCTTCCTCCGGCTCC
Organism: uncultured Fibrobacterota bacterium; assembly: GCA_964513105.1. Taxonomy (GTDB): domain Bacteria; phylum Fibrobacterota; class Chitinivibrionia; order Chitinivibrionales; family CAYFVL01; genus CAYFVL01. Next base: position 5,651 of record CAZEMW010000065.1, on the reverse strand, counting down.
ATCGCGGCAAGGGTCTGATGCATCTTCTGCATTTGGGCGATCGCTTCTTGATTATATGAATGATCCTGCCGATCCTTCAATGCCGAACGAAGAGTGTACCAGCTCTCAAGCGCCTGATGATGATTTTCGTGCGTCGGATCCCGATTGAACACCGCGGTGGCACATCGAGCCCGTATGTACAATGCCTCAATCCTGATACTCGAAGGGTCGGTAAAGCGCGTTGGGGCCTCAACCGCCTTTTTGACAAATTGCTCGGCCGCCAAAGGATTGCCTTGCTCGACCGCCCGATGAGCTTTCAGGATGAAAAACTCTCCGTCGCGGACAGTCTCTTCTCTAAAGGCCTTGTCGAGTTCCTTTGTTCGCCCCGCAGAGCGAAGAATCCGAACATATTGAATAAGCGCCTGCGGCGAAGATGCCGCGGTCTGTTCCATATGCCGATAAACCGTTAGTGCGTCTTCGTAATTGCCGACCGCATATTCAGCCCGCATGATTTCCAGAAGGTTGTCCGTGCCGTGTTCGGCAATCAACCCGTCGATTAGCGTTTTTTTCTTTTCAGAAGCCTTCTTCTCGACTACCGGCTCCGCCTTGTTGGCAGGCTCTTGAGGCTTTTTCACTCGAGGTTTCGGTACGGGCCGAGGTTTTTCCGGCTCGACGTGAGCAATTGGCGTGCTCTCTGATACTTCCTTGGGGGAGATTGCCCGAGCAGGCGATTTTCGCGACGAAGGAGCATCGGTGGACACGGTATTTTCAACCAACGGCGGAGATGCCGACTTCGTGACGGGTGCCGGTTTGCCTTGTTCGTAAGTGATGGTAAGCACAAGAGTCGCACCCAGTGTACAGATGCCCGCCAATACCGCACCCGCCCACCGCATAAGTCGTTTCCGTTTGCTAAGCGATACATGTCTCACCGCCCGACCGGAATGCATGAAGTGACGGATTGAGTCTTCCGGGAGTTCATCCGTAAGGTGAGAATACACCTTCTCAAGCTCCCGAAGCATCGCTCCGGCATCGGACACCCGCTTGGCGGCGCTATGGATCATGCATCGGTGTACGAGTCGTTTCAGGGAACCGGGTATTCTCAGCTGGAATTCGTCAAGTGATCGATACTCATTTCGCAGTTTCAAAACCATCAACTTGGAAAGATTCTTCTCGGGAAATGCTCGGGTTCCGGTGAGCATCTCGTATACGGTGGCCCCTAATGAATAGATATCCGTCCGAACATCGGTCTCCTTGCCTTCGAGCTGTTCCGGGGAAAGGTACTGCATAGTCCCGAGAATCGACCCGTCGGTAGTGTGAATCGAGGCATCCGTCGGTCGAGCAATACCAAAATCCATGAGCTTCACAATGCCTTCATCGGTTACCATGATATTGCTCGGCTTGAGATCCCGGTGGATCACTCCATGGTACTGTTTTCCATAGATCACGTACTCCTGATTATGAGCATAATGAAGAGCACGGGTTACCATGATCGCGAAGGCTACGCAGACATGCAAGGGAAGTGCCCCGCGCTGCTGAATCAGGGAGTCAAGCGTGCAGCCCCGCAAAAATTCCATTTCTATGTAGGGAAGACCATTCCACTCACCGACACCGTGGATTTCGACAATATTGGGATGATGAAGCTTCGCCGTTATCTTGATCTCTGTCTGAAAGCGCTGCTTGGAATCCACCGTGGAATTGGGATGAAGCAGTTTCACCGCGCGGTGTACTTCGAGCTGCGGGTTCCAGATCTCGTATACATTTGCCATCCCGCCTTCCCCCAGAAGGGCGGTAATGTGCCCGGACCCGAGAGGATCGTTTCGGGTCCCGTCCGGCAATATGACTGCGTTGCGCCGAACAATTTTGAAATCGGCGAGTCCGGATGGCCTGGTGTCTCCGGGTTTGTCCATATTCTTCGATTCCTGTATACGGCCGTCCAGTACACCTGCCGACACGTTCGCCGCGCCGACACACCTCATCAATCACCGATCACAGGGGTTTAATTAAAAGGTGGAGGACGAATCAAGAGAGACTGCCCAACCAACGGTTTACATCGGATCTCCGCCGGCTCGGGGCCGTTTTCCAGCAAAGATTCCTCCGGATCCCCGAATCTGTGTGCGACAAACTGAAGCCCGACCGGACAACCGGCGCAACGCAAGACGTACAGGTCTTACTATATATAGTACCTTCGGGCGCCGTTTCCGGCAATTATTATCGCTCTTTTTACGGTATTCGGCCCCATTCCGGCATGATATTTACAGTATGTGCGGTCCACCCTTGCTTTCGAGCCGGGGACAAGATAACTTTATAGGCTGTTTTCGCGGAAGATCTACTCGAATGCGGGGGTATGTATGGCCAGAATTCTCAATGACGTTTCGCGGACATTCTCGGAATTTCTCATAGTTCCCAGGCTGACCAAAAAAGAGCATGTCCCTTCCAATGTTTCTCTCCGCACCCCAGTCGCTCGATTTCGAAGAGGCGAAGAGAGTCGACTGTATCTTAATCTTCCTTTTGTCTCAGCGAGCATGCAAGCCGTTTCGGGATCGGAAATGGCTGTTGCGCTGGCGCGTCGTGGTGCTCTTGCCTTCGTGTTCAACTCCCAGCCGATTGAAAACCAGGCCGAGATGATCACCCAGGTAAAAGCACACAAAGCCGGTTTTGTTGTCAGCGACTCGAATGTGCAACCCGAAACCCCACTCCGGAAGGCAATTGAGCTCACGAAACAGACCGGTCATTCAACGGTTGCGGTAACTCACGACGGCACAAATTCGGGCAAATTCCTGGGAATACTCACGGATAACGATTTCTGGGAATTTGAAGATGATCTCGACGCGCCGGTTTCGTCATATATGACTTCGGTGGAAAATGTCGTGTACGGTAATGAAGGAATAACGCTGCACGAAGCCAACGTTCTTCTCCATAATCACAAAAAAGAGTGTCTGCCGATTCTCGATGATACAGGCCACCTTCGCTTCCTGGTATTCAAGAAGGATTATGTGGATCACCGTAAGAACCCGGACGAGGTGGTTGATGCTCGTAAGCGATTGGCGGTGGGAGCCGGCATAAACACTCACGACCACGAGGACCGGGTTCCCGCTCTGGTAAAAGCGGGGGTTGATGTGCTGGTGATGGATTCATCCGACGGATATACGGAATTCCAACGGGATACCGCCCTCTGGATCAGAAAGAAATACGGCGATTCAGTTGTGCTGGGCGGCGGGAATATCGTCTCCGGTGAGGGCTTTCGGTACCTTGCCGAGGAAGCACAGGTAGATTTCGTGAAGGTTGGTATTGGCGGCGGTTCAATCTGTATTACACGGGAGCAAAAGGGGATCGGTCGGGGACAGGGCTCGGCGCTTATGGAAGTCATCGCAGCCCGCGACGAATACTTTGAGCAAACCGGCATCTACATTCCGGTATGCTCCGACGGTGGACTGGCAAACGATACGCAGATAATCATAGCCTTGGCGATGGGTGCCGACTTCGTGATGATGGGACGCTATTTTGCCGCAACCAGTGAAAGCCCGACTCCCAAGGTATCGATCGGTGGAAGGTTGTACAAACCGTACTGGGGCGAGGGATCGAACCGGGCACGAAACTGGCAACGATACGGGACCGGAGAAATGAAATTTGAGGAAGGCGTGGATGCCTATGTCCCGATAGTTGGCTCGGTGAACGATGTGCTCGGAATCACCGCGGCCAAAATACGTTCGACGATGTGCAATACCGGTGCCCTGACCCTGAGCGAATTCACGAACAATTCCGTTCTTACCCGAATTTCAGAGCAGTCTTTCGTCGAAGGCGGAACTTCAAATGTAGAGACGTTTGAGGGAGGTAATCCTACGGAAGCGTAAGAGGTCGGGATTTGATAATTGGATATTGGGTTTGTTCCGTTGCCTCCGGGCGGATGGTTTGGTCTGATTTCTACAATATATGAGGGCTGAAGCCGAATTTTTCTGGTATGAATCATGCTTTAGTATCGCTAATAAGGAGGTCTGTCGGATGTCACGTGCTAAAAAACCGCTGGTGCCGGTTACGGTGATTGCATCACTCGTATTTGGGATTTTCCTCTTCAGTTGCCAGTTCTCGTTTGCCGAGGACAAGCGCCCCGAAGAAGGAAGCATACAATTTGGGGCAAAACAGAAGCCCGCGGTCAAAGTCAGTCCGCAGTTCGAGGCGTTTAAGTCGGTTTTCGCCGACATTGCTGAAGAGGTGATTCCAACGGTGGTATCGATAACATCCACAAAGATCGATACCGTAGTCTATCGCAATCCGTTTCAGCAGTTCTTTGGTGGTCCGCTTGATGAGTTTTTCGGAAATCCGCAGCAGCGCCCCCAACAGCCACAGCAACAGCCGCAGGAACGACACATCCCCCGCAGCGGGTTTGGATCGGGAGTCATTGTTTCGCCCGACGGCTACATCCTGACCAACTATCACGTGGTGGGTGACGCCGACAAAATCACGGTCGAGACTGCCGACGAACGTCAGTTCAATGCCAAAATTGTAGGAATCGATTCGTTGAGTGATGTGGCGGTTATCAAAATCATAGAAGACGTCAAGGATCTACCGGTTGCATATATCGGGAACTCGGAAGGTCTCCGTCCCGGTGACTGGGTTATGGCCGTCGGAAATCCGTTCAATTTGAGTTCTACCGTCACCACCGGAATCGTCTCAGCCGTCGGCAGAGCGTCGGTTGGAATGACCACCTATCGAAATTTCATCCAGACGGATGCGGCAATCAACCCGGGTAACTCGGGCGGTGCTCTGGTGAATATCGATGGTGAGCTGGTGGGAATCAACACCATGATCTATACCCGTTCCGGCGGTTACATGGGGATCGGCTTTGCCATACCGATCAATATGGCGAAATGGATCATGGAAGAACTCATCTACAAAGGTGAGGTTCAGCGGGGATGGCTGGGCGTTGAGATTGCCGATGTCGATCCGGAGAAAAAAGAAGCGCTCGGACTTCCGAATACCAAGGGCGTTCTGATACAGAACGTATACCCCGGACAACCCGCCGCGAAGGCGGGAATACAGGCGGGTGATGTCATAGTTTCGATCAACGATCATCGAACCGAAAATGCCAATGCGCTAATGAATACCGTGGCAGGCATTTCACCGGGAGAAAAGGTGCCGGTCGAACTCATCCGCAACGGTGAGAAAATGACGGTTCAGGTGAAGTTGAGCCGGCGGGATGAAGAGAAAATTCAGGAAATCGCAGCCGGCGGTGGAATGAGCGAAGAGGGCGAAAACAGCTCTGAAGGTCAAACCGGAGACTATACCGAGAAGCTCGGGCTGACGGTGGGTGATATCACGCCTGCGGTGCGAGAAGAACTCAATCTGGAGAAAGGTACAAAGGGAGTCGTGATTCGCGAAGTCGCCCAAGCTTCCAAGGCTGCTCAGGAGGGAATCCGGCAAAACGATATCATAACCACCGTCAAAGTAAAAGGCGGCAAAATGATATCGGTTGATTCCGTGAAGGACTTTGAGAAGACGATTGAGGGTGTCGAAAGCGGTGACGCGATCATGTTCCGCGTGCAACGAGGGGGACGGTCCTTCTTTGTGGCCTACAGGATTAACTGATGCCCTGGTGCCGACTCTCTTAAATAGTGCCCGGCCGGAAACCCGCTTTGGTGTGTCGGCCGAGCGAGAAAGCGCTTGGCGAGGCGTCA
>CAZEMW010000064.1:0-9989 GCA_964513105.1 uncultured Fibrobacterota bacterium | reverse complement strand
GTTGATGTACACAACCTGCGATCCGAAATCCTGAAAAGAACCGTTGAGGGAAGCTCCAACAATAAGGTTATGCTCTCCCAGCATGTCACCGAACAAGAAACTGACTCCGCCGACCACACCGAATCCGGATTGACCATAGCTCGCTCCAACCGCCATGGGACCTATCGCCATAAGCTGGAGAGAGGGATCATAATCCTTGTAGCTCGTGTCCACCGGAGCGAGCAGAGAGAATCGCGGATCTATACCCAGGTATTCTGTAACCGCGCCTTTTGCCCCCGGGCCCAGTGGCGGGAGAATATCCGCGCGTGGCGCCGGCCGCACGGTTGCCTTTCGAGAGGATAGTATCGCGGGCGCCTGGGGAGAAAGACGGTAGATGCTGTATTCCTTCTTTTCAAAAAGAGAAAAGACAACTGTTCCCGTTTCACGTGCAACCGAGAGGCACGGGGAGAGATCGGTAATCCCGCCCACCCCGGTTGCGACATCCGTGAGTTGAGTGAACCCCTGATTAGCCAAATCGTACAGGTAAAGATTTGATACCCCTCCCGGAGCCGCAACAAAGTAGAGTGAGTCTCCTCCCGACGAAAACTGTGGGTTTATATGCTGAATATCTTCGCCGATTGAAATACTCTGTATCGCTCCAGTCCTCGGATCCAGTATCTCAAGTCGCATCGGCCGTATCGAAACCCCGACGGTATCCGAATCGTTGGAATTGGTTCGATCCGATACATACGCAATACGGTTTCCTTCCGGAGACCAGGTCGGATGAATTTCGGCATACGAGTCATCGGTGAGTTGCCGGGTTTCCTTTGTGGCAAGATTATACGTATAGAGGTCGCGAAGAGAGCCTTTGAGACCGGAGAAGAGTATATCTTCACCGTCTGGAGACCACGATATTTGCGAGATTGCCTCAATTTCGTCGAAATCAATAGTTTGCTCTATTTCGCCGTCCTCAACAGAGAGTATGGCGATTTTGTTGTCTCCCTCATCGAATACCGTATACGCAAGACGGTCCCCATCGGGATTCCAGGCCCCCGACGCTTCCATGAAATACAGTGCATCGAAGTGCGAATTGGTTGCGGAGTGGGTAAGGCGCCGGATTACTTCTCCCGTTTTCGTTTTTGCTATGTACAGATCCAACGCGAATACATCGCGACTTGAAAGATAGGAGATGTATTCACCGTCGGGACTCAGTGAAGGAGCCAGGTTCAATCCTCCTTCCCCCGAAATAATCCTATCCGCGTTTGAAGGAGTTGCATCGAGTTTTTGCACTATCGGCGAAAAGGTGGAATCAATGGCCGAGACCCAGAGGTTTGAGAGTGAGTCGAATGACACGTTTAAAACCGATTCAACACCTTCGTACAAACCCAGTTGCAGAACGCTGTCGTACAATGCCGGAGCAACCGTATCACCCCAAACGCCACCGATATAGGCCCATACGGCATGTCCAAAACGGTATGGGAAATACTCCGGATTTCCGCTCATTTTCGCCAGGCTGGGAATATCATCATGAAGAGCCGCATCTCGCATCCAGCGCGTAGTCAGGACCGATTCCCTCCCGATGGAAAGATACTCCGACATTCCTTCGATAAACCAGAGAGGAACGCGTCCCAATTGACTCCTGCCGGCACGGGCGTTTTCCCGGGCTTTTTTGTAGTGGAAAACATGTGTCAACTCATGACCCAGCACGTGGTAGTTCTGACTTCGAATGCCGGTTAGCGGGATCACCACACGGTTTTTCATTCCTTCGGTTACACCGCCCACGCCCTGGGAAATCCGTCCGCCAATAACATTCGTCTGTTGGAAATCGGCATGATTGGCGTACAGTATTATCGGAACGGGTTTCTCAAATTCATAGTCAAAAAGCTTGCTGAATCGTGAGTACCACTGTTCGAGCATGGCGGCCGCTTCACGAACCGGTTCCCCGGCAGGCGGGTAGAAGTACACCTTGAAATGGTCGGTCTCCAGGATCTTGAAATCAAAATCTTCGTATTGCACCTTGTTTCGGCCAAAGTATTGACCCTGGATCATCGAGAACGAAAGGAGGACAATCCAGATTCCGAAACGCCATGAATTTCCAGTCTGCATTCTGTTCCTCGGCATTAGGTTGGATGTACCGCACCGACCATTTACCTGCTCAGACGCGAAGATTCTCCCTCGAGCCCCGAGTCCGTTTCTTCGTTGCCGGTAACCGTCTCCCGAATCTCATTCAATTTTGAGGCCGCTTTCTCCTTCAGGCTCTCTTCTTTGGCTTCCCCGGCCTTCTTCCGTTCTGAATAGGCCCAGAACCCGGTCCTTGGAGCCGGTGGTTCCGAAGGTGTATTGTCGGATTCGCTCTTACGGTGAAGCCTCATCTTCAAAACCGCGACCAGCAGTGCTCCCACAGACACAATACCGGCCGCGATTCCCAGTGCTTTTCTCATCCTTTACCCCTCATCAGATTGTTTGTGCCCCTGTCCATGTTCGTTAGTCGCATCCGACCGACTCAGAAGTATTCGTTTTCATAGTTCTCCCGATAGAAAACGAGCGGAGCACCATCGAGCTCTCTGCCGCGCACCGAAATATCGTTTCGCACTACCTGTGCACCACCGTCGAATGCGTTGTCCACGGCCGCGCGGTACTCAAGAGTGCCCTCAACATTTCCCTTGAGGGTCGCAACACCGTCGTCTACCTCGACTTCCACATTGCCCGCGTCAATGTACCAACTCCAGTACAATTCATCTTCGATATCGGCCTCGATTTGCGCATCACTCTTCCACTCAAACTCTTCGTTTACAGAGAGATTATTGCTTATCGCCGCTACGCCCGCGGATTGCGCGGCAATTCGATCGGCGCGCTGTTTCTCAAAATCAGAATCGACATCGCCGTAGAGGTACACTTTCCGGTTCCTTACTACGACATCGATTTTGTGGCGTTCGAGCACCGGATCACGAAAAAAAGCCGTTGCTACATTGTCGGCGATCTCATCGTCGGTAGGAGACTTGGATCGGACAAGTATGTTGTTGCGAACCCGCGTTACCCCGACTGTGTTGGACGCATCACTACCGGCGGATCGTTTTGCGGGTAAGTTGTCAACGGTGCCGGTCAGGCTCACAACCGTCTTGCTCATCTGCACGTCTATCCTGGAGGGATCGACGCGAGGATCCCATCGCAACGCATCCAATACTGCTTCGCGGATCTCTTCCTCCGATTTCGCCGCAACTTTCCGTTTCTTCTGCAATGTATTCCGTGCCCACCACTCGATTTTCAGATCCTCGGTGGAAACGGATTGAACACCGGCCACCCAGGCGTCGTCGTGCGCAATTTGACGCTGCTGAGCCGTTCCAACTACCCCGCTCAGCGCCACCTCTCCATTTTCTACCTCCACATCAACAAGCGTTTTGTGGAGAAACGGGTCGAGTTCAATGCGGCGTCGAACTTCAGCGGCAATTTCCGCATCGGGGCGAGCGTCGGTGTAGTCGATTTTGATTTCATTGCGAATAGCCTGTGCGCCTTTGACTCCCATTGCCACTTTTTCGACAAGCTGCTTTTCCGCCCAGCTCTGCACTTCGCCTTCAAGAACGATCATTCCGTCGTCGACCTTTGCGGTCACCTCGTACGATTCCGTGGCGGGGTCTTTTGCGAGTGCCGATATCACATCCTGCTCGATTTCTTTGTCCGATCGCTCAACGGGGCGAACCGATATGTTGTTTACTACGCCCCGAACGCCCATCACCGCCTGCGCAAGCCGTACCGCACGCTCCCCGGCCAGGAGATGCGCAACCGAACCCGACAGGGTTACTATTCCTTCATTTGTCTCGATATCAACGAGGTGAGCGGGAACGGCTTCATCGAAGAGAAGCTCCTGAGTAACCGCCTGGGTAATCGCACTGTCCGTGATCTGTTCTTTTTGATCCTGTGCGGAAGCCGCCGTTACAAGCAGTGCCGCAAAAACCGCGATCCAGGGACCCCGTGACGAGTGCTGAAGTTTTTCTCTCACTGTTTCACTCAATCGTCGGGGATTCATATGACCTCCTTTGCTTGCGGGTTCTCCATCGTTCTCTCATATCCAAACCGGCACAGGTTGAGAAATCTGTGGAGTTCTGCGCAGAAATCGAGCGGTTTTCAACCGACGACACGTATTCGCCCGTTTTCCGTTCAACGGGAAAGAATGAAGGCATTCCCGCTCAGTATCGTGCGCGTGGAACTCACTTTCAAATGCCGGGCAGGGCCGAAAAGCTGTTGTCATGCAGAGCATGGGTTCCGTTTTCCCGGCCGTCCGGAGCAGTATTGGACACGATTCCCGACACCGTGAATTCCCGGCCGGGGGATTATCGCATCCGAATCGCCCCTGTCGGCTTCTCGCCCGAGGGGCTATACCCTTACAAATACTGTGCCAATGCAAGGGGCGATCGAAAGAAAAATCGCGCCAACTGAAATCAGTTCCGCGGTAGCCTCTCTATCGGCCGGAGGAGGGAAGGAGCATATGGTACAGGTGTTTTTGGGAGGTGAGAGCAGAGGTTGGGGATGAGATTAGTTGCGTCCGGGCACGATAGTGAGGATTCGGTTCAGACCGGTGGTGTCGAACAGCCGTCGGAGGTATGCTTCGGGATCAGGATTATCGTAGATGATACGAAGCGTACGATCCCTTTTCTGTAGAGAGTTGTAGGTGCGAACCAGCATACCAAGCCCGAAACTGTCGATAAAATCTACTTGAGACAGATCCACTTCGACATCTCCGGTAACCATATCTTCCATGGACTGGAGTTTTCCTCCGAACGCTTCGGAGTTGTTTCCTACAATCCTTCCTTTAGCGACAAGGAGGGGGACTCCGGTCGAGTCGTCCACGTGCATTGAAAAAGCCATTTCGAATCCCTTCTGTCGGCTCCTAAACAGACGCCGTCTTTGCAGCCGTTCCGAGTTCTTTTTGCGAAAGAGAATGAATAGTGCGCGTAAAATGTTGTGTGATATCGCCTTATGAAACCGTAATGGTTTCCGGAAAATTCCTGCCGGCGTCCCGCACCGTCCTGGATGGAACGCCTTAAGCCAACTGTGCAATACGGGGCCGTCGGCTTATGTACAATATGCATCTATTTCCCCGATTTCGCAAGCATTCCGAGTTGATCGATTGGTAAACCCATGATTGGCATCGATCGAATCATCCCTCCTTCGGGAATGGGGTATATTTTTTTCTGTCCAAATACTCCGAAACAGAGAGGTGTCTCATGATTATTCATATGGCAAGAGGTGCTGGGGAAGAGCAGGAGAAGCGTGTTCTTGCGCGGATTACGGCGGCGGGGTTTGACTATCAGATTATTCATGGGTCTACCGGGATCGATGTGATCGGAGTTCTGGGGGATCTCAGCGGTGTCGAAGAGAGCTACTTTGGCGAGCTGGAAGGGGTAGACAAAGTTGTTCGGATTTCAAAACCGTATAAAATGGTTTCACGCGAGTTCTCTCCCGAGTCCAAAATCGTCCGAGTAGGGGATCTTTCGGTCGGCGGAAAGGAACTCGTACTCATGGCCGGCCCCTGTTCACTGGAATCACCCGATCAGGTCATGAGTATTGCCAAGTATGTGCATGAACTCGGGGTACCGGTAATGCGAGGGGGAGCCTACAAGCCGCGAACATCTCCCTACAGTTTTCAGGGCATGGGACTCAAAGGACTTGAGCTGCTCGCCAATGCCCGTGAGAAATACGGTCTTAAGATCGTCACCGAGGCAACGGGACTCCACCGGCATGTTGATGAGAACGGCAGACTGGAGAGCAACAATGTGACGGAAAACGTCATCAAGTATGCGGATATCATCCAGGTCGGCGCGCGCAACATGAAGTCGTACGGGATGCTGCAGGAGCTTGCAATGATGACCAGAAAGACCCGGACACCTATCCTCTTAAAGCGCGGCGATTCTTCCACGCTCAAAGATTTCCTTCTTGCCGCCGAGTACATCGTATCCAACGGCAATCCCAATGTCATGCTGTGTCTGCGGGGTATCCGTACCTTCGAAGAAGAGAGATTCCAGCGGTTCACACCGGATATCGGCGCGGTGGCCGCGTTGACCCAGGTGGCGAATCTTCCGGTCATTTTTGCGCCCTCACACCCTTCCGGCGATCGGAAGATCGGTCTGGCGGTGGCTCTGGCCGCGGTCGCGGCGGGGGCGGACGGACTCCTGATCGAGACGCACAACGATCCGGCGAACGCGCTTTGTGACGGTGAACAGAGCGTCACGCGCGACCAGCTCTCCAGGATAAAAGAGCAGGCGCAACGCATTCGTGATCTTGTGGGATGACGGCACAAGTCGTCCAGAGCCGGTCGGTGAAAAGCATTGACAAACATGTGCCCGATTCTTACGATATAGGTCCGGATGCAGCCGGTGCGATTCAGGGTGTATTTGACCTGATTGTCTCCTCGAGCACCCGGCGTTCGGTTCTGAAGAATGTACCCGTATATCCGCCGAATTGGAGCCCGTATGTGTACCTGTTGTCGGCCTCATTGCTACGTCGAACAACACAGCCGTCCATACAGAAATCCCGAATCTGCTCCTGAAGGTGCGGAGTGGGCTCAAAATGAAGAAGAACGTGGTCTCCTACATCATAGAACACGGGTGTGGTAATGGAACACCCGCCGGAACTGATGTTATTCAGCCGTTCCGAACGCTCAACTCCTTCATCGGTGAAAACAAGGAGTGGCAGTGGATACCGCGGAGATTTGCGCTGGTCTTTCTTGAACAGTTTTTTTAAAGAACGCATAGGCCTGGTTGGTCGGGTACGCGGAATACCGGCGGAAAAACCGCTACTTAGTGCCTGTCCGAAAACCCTCGAAAACGGACACCTTCCCGAAGTTAATTCGGGACTCGATGAACGGGTGTTTTCGGACAGGCACTATTCACATATACTGCCATTCCGGTCGGCCTCCCGCAAGCATGTCGGCAAGCCGGAGAGGAGGGAGGCGGATGACCGAAGTAGGTGTAAGGTGTTGGTTGGGGCCGACACAAGGCTGTGCCTCACGTAATGTGTAGTACAATCGTGCCCCGTCTTTGGTACGGAATGTCGGGAGCCGGCAACCGAACTCGGATAATGCCCTTTTAAGTCGAATCACTCTATCCGTGGGGTTTCCCGGGAGAATGCAGATGGCTTTAAAACTCGTAGTAAACAAACACCAGGGAATTCCGATCCTCAATCTGATCGGAAGGGTTATCGGGGTGGATGACAAGAAATTTTCGCGTAAGATGGAGGCCTTGTTCAAACGGAATGTCTCAAGGATCATTCTTGATGTGAGCGAGACGGATTTCATTGACAGTCATGGGGTCGGTATTATTGTGTATTACCACACACTAATGCAGAAGTCCGATCGTGAGCTTATCATCCTCAATTCCAATCCAAATCCGGTAGCGTACATGACGCGCCTGTTTGAGATGACCAATCTGAATCGCGTTTTGAATGTTCGTTCCAGTCTGACCGAAAGAGAGGACTGATGGCTGTTTCCTTTGTAGGCGCAGTAAGGCGAAACGCTCAATGGTGAGCCGGAGACGCCAATGAATTCAGATTCCGTTTCGGGGAATGCAAAATGAATGCAGCAGCTTATTGCGGGGCAAACCGGTCAGTACACCGGCCACGGAATGCTCAAAAAAAATGGGATCGACTTGCGCCGATCCCATCAAGTATTTTGGCGGAGAGGAGAGGATTCGAACCTCCGGTAGAGTTGCCCCTACGACGGTTTAGCAAACCGTTGCCTTAAGCCGACTCGGCCACCTCTCCGCAATGCAGAATCTATTTTCAGTACGGTTAGCAATTGATTAATTGCTTCAGCAAAGAAAAATAATTACTTTGCCCCATCGAATACAAGCTTCGATTTCAGCATCATCGATCGAAGGCGAATTACGAACGGAATAAACGGTTCAGAACCGGACTTTGGCTTGATTTCTGTATCGGCTTCCGAGGTCGCTACGATTCACTTGACCGGAAGTAACAGGAACCTTTCCGGATATGGAGCCGGGAGATTTCCACGGAAACAGGTAACGAGAGATTTAATCATTTAAGCGGTTGGGTTCGTGGTCTCACTGCCCAGTGTATCATGTCGACGGCACTTATCGAGATATAATGGAGAATATCAGCGCTTTTTACTATCGGTATCTGCGGTATTTCCTGGCCAAGGATGATGCAACGGCCACGGCGCAGGATAAATATATGGCTCTGGCCTATGCGGTCCGTAGTGAACTCGTGGATCGTTGGATCGAATCACAGAAACTGTATCATGAGAAAAACACGCGGCGTGTGTATTACTTTTCGGCCGAGTACGTATTCGGCCGGAGCCTTCGTCAGAACATCGTAAATCTTGGTTTGGAGGATCAGGTCGCGCAGGCCTCGCAGGATCTTGGCTTTTCACTTGATGAATTGAGTGAAAGCGAGGATGAATTCGAGCTCGGTAACGGTGGAAAAGGACGTCTTGCCGCCGCGTATCAGGAGGGAATGGCGACGAGAAATGTTGCCGGCCTTGCCTACGGTTTGCGATACGATTTCGGCATGTACCGTCAGCGAATCGTAGAGAACAAGCAACTCGAAGGCCCGTACGACTGGCTGCACCGCAACCATCCCTGGGAAATTATTCGTCCGCAATATGCCTGTGAGGTTCCTCTGGGCGGACGGTTGAGCTATGATGAAACCGGGCGTGAAATCTGGATCGAAGCCGAATCGGTTCGTGCCGTTCCGTACGATTTCCCGGTCCCCGGCTACCATAACGATACGGTCAATACCGTGCGGCTCTGGTCTTCACGGCCTACCGAGCAGTTCCTGCCCGATTACCAGAACCACGGAGATTATGCGCGTGCCTGTGAAGAGAAAACCCGCTCCGCGCAACTGACCCGTATTCTTTTCCCGGATGAAGACATTCGTCGTGCCACAGAGCTTCGAATAAAACAGCAGTATTTTTTCATATCCGCCTCGATTCAGGATCTGCTCAGGCGCTTCAAGATTCACAACAGCAATATCCTGGATTTTCCCGGGAAAGTGGTCATACAACTTAACGGGAGTCGCTGTGCGATAGCCGTTGCCGAACTCATGAGGATTCTGCTGGATGAAGAAGGTCTGGAGTGGGAGCGTGCCTGGCAAATCTGCAAAGCCACCTTTGCATACACAAGCCACGCGGTTGCCGGCGACAACCTGGAAAACTGGCCCGTCTACCTGGTGGAATCCATTCTCCCGAGACATCTGTCTATTATATATCGGATAAATCAGCTTCATCTCGACAGAGCTTCGGACGTGAAAGGCGGCAGGAATATCCGGTCCGACCTCTCCATAATAGAAGAGGGTGAAGTAAAACGGGTCAGAATGGCATATCTTGCTCTGATTGGATCTCATGCCATTGCCGGGGTTTCCGCCGAGCAGACGACAATGCTGAAGAAGCGGATCTTTCACCCGCTTTCCCGGTATGTCGATACCGAGTTCCACAATATCACAAACGGCGTTGCTCATCGTCGGTGGCTTATCTCCGCCAACCGTCCTCTGGCCGGACTGATTTCGGAAATGATCGGGGATTCGTGGACGACCCAACCCGAGGACCTTTCAAAGCTTCTTGAACATGCCGACGACGACTCGTTTCTGTTTCGTCTGGGTGATGTGAAGTACGCGGCAAAACGCAGACTTGCCGAAGGGCTGGAGAAATATTGTAAGGTCAAAATGGATCACGAATGGTTCTGTGACATACAGGGCAAGAAGATCCACCCCTATAAAAGACAGATGCTTCATCTGCTCGCTGTTGTTTCACGTTGGTTGCGGCTCAAAGACGGCGATGAGCTCGGTACCAACCGGGTGCACATTTTCTCGGGAAAAGCCGCCCCTTCGGACCGCCTCTCAAAGCAGATTATCCAGTTAATCTGCATGGTAGGAAACATCCTGAACAGGGACGCTTCTACAGCCGGGAAACTGCAGGTCGTGTTCGTGCCGGACTATTCACTTTCCTGGGCCGAATACCTTGTCCCGGCCGCCGATCTTTCGGAACAGATTGCCACTCCCAC
>CAZEMW010000063.1:8218-9996 GCA_964513105.1 uncultured Fibrobacterota bacterium | reverse complement strand
CTTCGAGGTATAGACAAGAGTGCGATCGATCGCGGGATGGTTCTGGCAAAGCCGGGTAGCATTACGCCTCACAGAAAGTTCAAATCCGAAGTATACGTATTGTCAAAAGAAGAAGGTGGTCGTCATACGCCATTCTTCAACGGGTATCGTCCGCAGTTTTACTTCCGTACTACCGACGTGACCGGATCGATCAATCTCGGTGAAGGTGTTGAGATGATCATGCCCGGTGACAATGCAAACCTTGAAGTGGAACTTATCGTTCCCATCGCAATGGAAAAAGAACTTCGGTTTGCGGTGCGTGAAGGTGGCCGAACGGTCGGCGCCGGCGTTGTGACCGAAATCATTGAATAAGTTTAAGTTTCAGAAAACGGGATAGTTATGCCGAGAGATAAAATTACGCTCGAGTGTACTTCGTGCAAACAGAGGAACTACAACACAACGAAGAATAAGAGACTTCACTCGGGCCGTGTCGAATACAAAAAGTATTGTCCATTTGAGAGAAAACGCACGATGCATAAGGAAGCGCGATAAGCTTCTTTTCATCATTGGCTTTTCACTCCGGCGATATACAACGCGAAAGCATAGGCCTGTAGCTCAACTGGCAGAGTAGTGGTCTCCAAAACCATTGGTTGGGGGTTCAAGTCCCTCCAGGCCTGTTTATTACCATAGATTTCGGTGGTTTTACATGCAGAAATTCCTCCAGTATCTCAAAGATGTGCGGTCCGAATTGGCAAAGGTCAGCTGGCCGTCTCGTGCGGAAATAACGAGTGCCACCACCCTGGTCGTGATTCTGAGCATTGCCGTCGCTCTTTGTGTAAAAGCATTTGATATGATCCTGAACGGCGCGCTCGGCTACGTCCTCAATCTGTGATATTTTTCCATGATAGGTAGTGCAATGGCGATGCAATGGTACGTGGTACAGACATATTCGAGCCAGGAAGCCAAGGTGGTTCAGTACATCCAGGAGTTTATCGACTCCGGTGATCTTGAGGGCCTTATTAATCAGGTGCTGATGCCCACGCAGGATGTCGTGCAGGTAAAGAATGGGAAGAAAGTAAAAACAACACGGAAATTCTTCCCCAGCTACATTCTTGTCGAGATGGAACTCAACAAAGAAAGCATGCATTTCATTCGAGGAATCAATGGGGTAAGCGGATTTGTCGGAGGTCGTACCCCGCAGCCCATCAAAGAGGACGAGATTCGTCGAATCCTCGGTCAGACCGAGAAGAGTGGGTTGCGAGAGGTCTCGGAAGTTCCGTTTGAAGTGGGCGATGCGGTTAAGATTAAAGAAGGCCCGTTCAAGGATTTTGACGGTACGGTCGACGAGATCCACCCTGAGAAGGGCAAAGTGAAAGTGATGGTGAGCGTGTTCGGGCGATCAACGCCCGTTGAGCTTGATTTTGTGCAGGTAGACCCGGTCGGCTGATTGCGGTTTATCAGGTATTATACATAAGGGAAGGGATCGGCAAGTTGGCAAAGAAAGTTATCGGTCAGATAAAGTTGCAGATTCCGGGTGGTCAGGCCAATCCGGCGCCTCCGGTTGGTCCGGCGCTTGGGCAGCACGGCGTAAATATAATGGAGTTCTGCAAGGCATTTAACGCCAAAACCAAAGATGCGAACGGTATGGTGACACCTGTTGTTATTACGGTGTATGCCGATCGATCATTTTCCTTCATAACCAAAACGCCGCCGGCTTCGGTTCTGATTCTCAAGGAGCTGAACGCGAAAAAGGGTTCCGGAGTACCGAACAAGGAAAAGGTCGGATCCCTGTCCAAGGA
>CAZEMW010000063.1:5508-8208 GCA_964513105.1 uncultured Fibrobacterota bacterium | reverse complement strand
AGATCAAGATGTCCGATCTCAATGCGGCCGATGTTGATGCGGCCATGAAAACGGTAATGGGAACGGCGCGGAGCATGGGTGTACAGGTCGTATAAACGACCGGCATGAGTGAGAGGAACAAGGGATGAAACGCGGTAAAAATTGGAAACAGGCCCGGGAAAAAATCGACAAGCTGCACGAGTACGGTTTGGCCGAGGCTGTTGAATTCGTGAAGGGTAATTCCACGGTTAAGTTCGATGAAACCCTGGAGATTGCGGTCAATCTTGGTGTCGATCCCCGCAAGAGCGATCAGGCTGTGAGAAGCGCCGTAGTCCTGCCCAACGGGTTGGGAAAAACGGTACGCGTACTTGCCTTTGCTCAGGGGCCGAAGGCCGAGGAAGCAAAGAACGCCGGTGCGGATTTTGTGGGCGGTGAGGAGCTGGCCGAGAAAATTACCGGTGGCTGGATGGACTTCGATTCCGTGATTGCAACGCCGGACATGATGCGTGTGGTGGGAAAGCTCGGGAAAATCCTGGGTCCTCACGGAATGATGCCGAACCCGAAAGTCGGGACCGTAACGATGGATATTGGAAAAGCGGTCGAAGAACTTAAGAAAGGGCGGGTCGAGTTTCGTGTGGAAAAGGGAGCAATTCTTCATGCGCCCCTGGGAAAACTGTCTTTCGAGACGGGCAAACTGTGCGAAAACGTGAAAGCCTTCATGGAAGCTGTAAATAAAGCCAAGCCTTCGGCGGCTAAAGGTTCATATGTCAAAAAGGTCACCCTGTCGAGCACGATGGGACAGGGCTTGCGAGTCAGCCTGGCTGATTTGCGGTAACACTTCGAATGCAAACCGCGCAAGGCTGAGGGAAAGAGGTTGTAGGAATGGCGACTACAAAAGCGGAACGTAACGAATCAATCAGCGTGCTCGAGGACGTTTTTTCCGACGCCACGGGCATTTATCTCACCGATTTCACCGGTATCGATGTCGGTAAGATAACCGAGTTGCGCAAGAGTCTGAGGGACGGCGGAAGTAAATACATAGTCGTCAAAAATAAGCTGGCTCAGATTGCTCTTGAGCGAACGGGCAAGGGCGTACTCAACGAGTACGTGAAAGGCCCGGTCGGGGTTGCCGTCACTTCGGATGATGCAACATCACCGGCAAAAGTAATCAAGGATTTCAATAAAGAGTACAAAGACGCATTGGCACTGAAAGTCGCCTATGTAGACGGGGCCATGTTCGAGGCCGAAGAGGCCGCCCGACTGGCTGACCTTCCTTCACGGGAAGTGCTGCTTTCGCAGTTCCTGTCATGCCTCAATGCGCCGATTACGAATTTTGCCGGTGTTCTCAACGGTATCCTCAGCAAGTTCGTAGGTACTCTGGAGGCTGTGCGTACAAAGAAAGAAGAGACCGGAGAATAAGCATCCGGCACACTTTTGATTATTGCGAAACTTTTTTAATAGTGGAGGTCTAACGTGGCTACTTTAACTAACGAAGAGATCATCGATGCCATCGGGTCCAAAACCGTACTCGAGCTTTCGGATCTCATCAAGGCAATTGAAGAAAAGTTTGATGTAAAAGCGGCTGCGCCGACGGCTGTTGCGGCAGCACCGGCCGCCGGTGCTGGTGCAGGTGAAGCCGCGGAAGAGAAGACCGAATTCGATGTCGTGCTGAAAGATGCCGGCGCCAAGAAGATCCAGGTGATCAAAGTGGTTCGCGCGATTACCGGACTTGGTCTGAAGGAAGCGAAAGAGCTGGTCGAGGGTGCACCGAAACCGGTCAAAGAAGGTATTACGAAAGAGGAAGCCGACGATCTCAAGAAGCAGCTTGAAGAAGTCGGTGCCGGCATAGAGATTAAATAACTTTTTCCTACAACGGTTTTGTGTATTTGACTAATGCCGATCTCTTGAGAACCTTCAGGATTGCGATTTGACACGAGGTGTCCATGGCATCTCGTGTCAGTGTATTGTAAGCACCCAACGGTCTGACGAGCCCAAATAGGCAAGGGGATACCCGAATGGTACAACGTAAGAGCTACTCCCGCAGCCGAAAAGTAATGGATCTGCCCAATTTGCTGGAGATCCAAACCAAATCATACGAGGCTTTTCTACAGCAGAATATACCTCCGCGATTGCGAAAAAAAGACGGTTTGCACGGAGCTTTCCTAAGTCTTTTTCCCGTAGGTGATGTAAAGGGCTATTACTCGCTTGAGTTTGACGGATACAAACTCGGCGTTCCGAAGTATTCCCTGCGCGAATGCAAAGAACGCGGAATGACCTACGCCGCTCCCCTCAAAGTGGACATGTCCCTGCTCGTTTTCGAACAGGACGGGGAAACAAAGAAATTTGTAGAAAAAATCAGTAACGAAGTGTATATCGGCGAAATTCCGCTGATGACCGACCGTGGAACGTTCGTGATCAACGGCGCCGAACGGGTAATCGTCAGTCAGCTTCATCGTTCGCCCGGTATCACCTTTGATGAAGTCAACCAGCCCAGCGGTGCAAAGCTTCTCAGTGCCCGCATCATCCCGCAACGGGGATCGTGGGTAGAGGTACTTCTCGATAATGACGATGTTCTTACGGTCAATATAGATCGCCGAAAAAAGATGCCGGCTACGATTCTCCTTCGTGCATTGGGGAATTCAAGCGACGAAGAGCTTCTTTCTCTGTTCTATGAGAATGAAACCGTTGCACTGTCGGAAAACAAAAAAGAAGATGTGCTGG
>CAZEMW010000063.1:0-5498 GCA_964513105.1 uncultured Fibrobacterota bacterium | reverse complement strand
TCACCGCCAAGCCGGTGTTCAGTACCGAGACCGGCGAAATCCTGATCGATTTCAACGAGGTCGTTACCGAAACCAAATGGAATGACCTTGTCGAGGCAAAGATTACCGAAATTGAGATCTTGAAGGATGCGGGCAGTACCGAAGGAATGGTGATTCGAAATACCATTGCGGTAGATCCAACGAAATCCGAAGAGGAAGCTCTTCTCTACATATACTCGACAATGCGCCCGGGAGACCCCCCGAACGTCGATACGGCGAGAAATCTGATCCAGCGCCTTTTCTTCGATGAAAAACGCTATGATTTGGGTGATGTCGGACGATATCGACTGGACAGCCGACTCGGGAATAAACACCCCGAAGGGCACAATACGCTCAGTCGTGAAGACTTTGTTGCGGCATTCAAATACATGATTAATCTTGCGGGCGGTGAGGGATTTGTCGATGATATCGACCATCTCGGTAACCGTCGTGTGCGCTCGGTCGGGGAGTTGCTCTCCGCACAGTTCACTGTCGGACTTACCCGAATGGTGCGTACCATTCGCGAACGGTTGAGTCTGCGGGATACCGAAAATCTGACACCGCAGGATCTGATCAACGCACGAACTGTCTCAACCGTTGTGCAGGCGTTCTTTGGATCGTCACAGCTATCGCAGTTCCTCGATCAGACGAATCCGCTCTCCGAACTCACGCATAAACGTCGTGTCAGTGCACTGGGGCCCGGTGGTCTTACGCGGGAACGCGCCGGTTTTGAGGTGCGAGACGTGCACCACACCCATTATGGACGCTTGTGCCCGATCGAGACGCCTGAAGGACCGAACATCGGGCTGATCGCGTCTTTGAGTACGTTTGCGCGTGTAAATGAGTTTGGATTCATTGAAACGCCCTACCAGAAGGTCGAGGACGGCCGGTTGACTGGGGATATCGAGTACCTTACCGCCGATCAGGAAGACAACTACCACATTGCGCAGGCCAATACACCGACTGATAAGAACGGGAAATTGACCGAACCAATGGTGTTTGCACGATTGCGTGGCGACTTTCCGGTGATTCCTCCGCAGGACATCGCTTATATGGATGTGTCTCCCATGCAATTGGTCAGTGTGGCCGCGGGACTCATTCCGTTTCTCGAGCACGATGACGCCAACCGGGCTTTGATGGGGTCCAACATGCAGCGGCAGGCGGTGCCCTTGATGCAGACCGAAGCCCCCTTTGTGGGAACCGGTCTGGAACGTCGAGCGGCTATCGATTCGGGGTGTCTGATTGTCGCAAAGAATGCCGGCGTAATCGAAAAGGTTGATGCACAGAAGATTGTCGTGCGAAAAGAGAAAAACAACGACGACGAAGATGTACTGGGATTGATGGAGACGGATACGTACGAACTGGTGAAGTTCGAGAGATCCAACCAGGACACGTGTATCAATCAGAGAGTATGCGTCAAGGCCGGACAGAAAGTGGAAGCCGGTGACGTGCTTGCCGACGGACACGCTACTAAAGACGGTGAACTGGCTCTCGGACGAAATGTCATGGTCGGGTTTATGCCCTGGAGGGGGTATAACTTTGAGGATGCCATTATCGTGTCGGAAAAGCTGGTTGCCGATGATATCTATACTTCAATACATATTGAAGTATTCGAAACCGAAGTTCGGGACACCAAGCGGGGACCTGAAGAACTCACACGGGAAATTCCGAATGTGGGTGAGGACGCACTCAAGAACCTCGACGAAAACGGCATTATTCGTAACGGGACCGAGGTCGAGGCCGGTGATATCCTGGTTGGTAAGGTAACCCCGAAAGGTGAAACGGAGCTGTCACCCGAGGAACGGCTTCTTCGGGCGATATTCGGGGAAAAAGCGGGTGATGTGCGGGATTCGTCATTGAAAGCACCTCCCGGACTAAAGGGAATCGTGATCGATACCCACGTGTATTCCCGAAAAGATCGTGACAAACGATCCAAGAAGAAAGACAAGGACCGCATTGATGGTCTGAAGGCTGATGTCGGTGGGCAGATCAGTGAGATTGAGCGTCTCAGAATAGAGAAACTTACTGAGATCCTGACCGATACCACCACTACGGAAATCACCGACGTTCACAGTGGTGAAGTGATTGTCCCTGCCGATAAAAAGTGGCGCAAAACCATGCTCACAAAGATGGATTTCGATGCCATTTCCTTCAAGGACGGGCTTTGCGACGATGCGGAGAAGAGCAAGAAGGCGGAGGCGGTACTTTACCGTGCCGGTGATCTTATCGCGAAACTCGAGGACAAACTTGACAAGGAGATCGACAAGATCGTTCGAGGAGACGAACTCAAGCCGGGCGTTCTTCAGTTGGTGAAGGTGTATGTCGCCAAGAAACGGAAACTGTCGGTGGGCGATAAAATGGCCGGTCGACATGGTAACAAGGGTGTGATCTCCAAGATCGTGCCGCAGGAAGATATGCCGTTTATGCCTGATGGGACGCCGATTGAAATCATCCTCAATCCGCTTGGGGTGCCTTCTCGAATGAATGTCGGGCAAATTCTTGAGACGCATATGGGATGGGCCGCCGGCAAGCTGCAACAGCCTATCGCGACTCCGGTGTTCGACGGAGCCAGCTATGAAGACGTGCTGGAGAATCTGAAGGTGGCGGACCTGCCGGTATCGGGTAAGGCGGAATTGCGCGACGGTCGAAGCGGGGAGCGATTTCATCACGAAGTTACCGTTGGTCCGATTTACATGCTGAAGCTGTGTCATCTGGTTGACGACAAGATTCATGCTCGGTCCATTGGTCCATACTCGCTGGTTACGCAGCAGCCCCTCGGCGGTAAGTCGCAGTTTGGTGGGCAGCGATTCGGGGAGATGGAGGTCTGGGCGCTTGAAGCCTATGGCGCAGCATATACTCTTCAGCAGATGTTAACCGTGAAAAGTGACGATCTCACCGGACGATCACGGGTGTATGAGTCCATTGTAAAGGGTGAAAACACACCACGTTCGGGAACTCCGGAAGCTTTCAGCGTTCTGATTCGAGAGATTAAGGCGCTTGCTCTGGATATTGCGGTCAACTACAGTGAAGAGTGATCGCAATACTTGAAGGCGTAGTAAGAACTGTAATGATGGACATAACTTTAGGCATATAGAGCCGTTTCTCCGCCCGGGAGCGCCGGGCGGGGAACACTGAACTGAACAGGGGGTTTACGTGGCCGGATTTAATACCCAATTTGATAAGAAGGCCCGCGAGGTTTCAAGCGTCGGAATCAGGCTTGCCTCTCCCGATACAATTCGTAACTGGTCGTACGGTGAAGTTGTTAAGCCGGAAACGATCAATTACCGTTCTTTCAAGCCGGAACGTGACGGCTTGTTTTGTGAAAAGATTTTCGGCCCGGTGCGAAACTGGGAGTGTAATTGTGGAAAGTATAAGCGTATACGGTATCGCGGTGTAGTGTGTGATCGCTGCGGTGTCGAGGTTACCCATTCGAAGGTTCGCCGTGAGCGCATGGGGCATATCGAACTGGCGGTTCCGATTGTGCATATCTGGTTCCTGAAAACCATTCCGTCGCACATCAGTTACCTCCTCGGTATGCAGAATTCGGTGCTCGAGCGAGTTGTGTATTACGAATCATACGTCGTGATCGATCCGGGCGACACCAGTTTGCGCCGCGGTCAACTCCTTACCGAAGACGAATACATCGAGCTTGAAGAAGAGGGACGTCAGTTTGTCGCAAAAATGGGTGGGGAAGCCGTTTTGGAAATGCTTGCCACTCTGGACCTGGATGAACTTTCAATCGATCTTCGATCCAAGATCAAGATCGAATCTTCAATGCAGCGTCGTGCGGACCATCTGAAGCGGCTTCGGGTGGTTGAGGCGTTTCTGAAATCGAAGAACAATCCGGAAAACATGGTACTCACTGTTTTGCCGGTTCTTCCTCCCGACCTGCGTCCGTTGGTGCCGCTGGAAGGTGGACGGTTTGCGACCTCGGACCTCAACGATCTGTATCGTCGCGTTATAAATAGAAATAACCGTCTCAAGAAACTGATGGAGATCCGTGCGCCCGATGTGATCCTGCGTAATGAAATGCGGATGCTTCAGGAAGCCGTGGATACGCTTTTCGACAATGGTCGAAGAACCTTTTCGGTCAAAGGGGAAGGGAAACGTCCGCTGAAATCCCTGAGCGACTTGCTCAAAGGTAAGCAGGGACGATTCCGTCAGAACCTTCTGGGCAAGCGCGTAGACTACTCCGGACGTAGTGTCATCGTGGTGGGACCCGAGTTGAAGATTCATCAGTGCGGGCTTCCTAAGACGATGGCTCTCGAGCTGTTCAAGCCGTTTGTGATTCAGAAGCTCGAGGAGAGAAATCTTGTGCAGACGGTGAAGAGCGCAAAGAAGTTTGTTGAGCGCGAACGCCCTGAAGTCTGGGACATACTGGAGGAAGTGATCAAGGATCATCCGGTGATGCTCAACCGTGCACCGACCTTGCATAGACTGGGTATTCAGGCGTTTTTTCCTCGACTGGTCGAGGGTAAGGCCATTCGACTGCATCCGCTCGTCTGCTCGGCGTTCAACGCCGACTTCGATGGTGACCAGATGGCGGTTCATGTACCCTTGTCGTTCGAGTCTCAGATTGAATGCCGTTTATTGATGCTGAGCGCGAACAACCTGCTCAGACCTTCGGACGGTGATCCGGTAATGGTACCGACACAGGATATCGTTCTCGGGATCTACTACTTAACGAAGAGTGCACCGGGACGCAAAGGTGAAGGACGCGTCTTCTGCAGCCCCGACGAAGTATTCCATTCGATGGCCGACAACCAATTGGACCTTCATGCAAAGATTAAGGTTCGGGTTGAAGGAACGCTGTACAATACCACACCCGGTCGGGTGATCTTCAACGATGTGATCCCTTCGGACGTTGTCGGGTTTGTAAATGAGCTGATGAAAAAGGCGAACCTTGAGAAACTGGTCTCGCGAATAATTCAGAAGGCGGGTACTTCGACGGCGTGTAAGTTCCTTGATGATGTGAAAAATCTTGGATATGAGTATTCGACGCGTGCGGGGATTACGTTCGGTGTGGAGGATTTGGTCGTTCCGGACGAGAAGGATGAAATCATCAATGCGACCACGGCCGAGCATAAACGAATTCGGAAACAGTACGAACGTGGTATTATCACCGAAGGTGAACGATATAACAAGACTATCGATATCTGGACACACGCTACAAACAGTGTGTCTGATGCGCTGTACAACAAGCTGGCCGGGGATAAAGACGGTTTCAATCCGGTGTATATGATGCTTGACGCGAAGGCGCGTGGTAGTCAGGACCAGATTAAACAGTTGGCGGGTATGCGCGGTCTGATGCAGAAACCGCAGAAGAAGATTACCGGTGCTGTTGGTGAAATTATCGAGAACCCGATTATCTCGAACTTCAAAGATGGGTTGTCGGTTCTTGAGTACTTTATTTCAACCCATGGTGCACGAAAAGGTCTGGCGGATACGGCTCTGAAGACCGCGGATGCGGGGTACTTGAC
>CAZEMW010000062.1:0-10100 GCA_964513105.1 uncultured Fibrobacterota bacterium | reverse complement strand
TTAGCCCAAGTTTCGCAGCCGACTCACGGCATTCTGCGTAAGCTGTTGCACGATCTTGCCCGGCAAAAATGCTCAAGGTATCTCCCCGGATACCCCTGCGCTTTTTGTAAGGCAATCTCGCACAACATCTTACGCATACTGCTCTCCCCCTCGACTCCGCTCGGGGCAGCGCCTCGACTGCGCTCGGTACGGCGTCTCTCGACTGCGAAACTTCGGCTAGGGAAACCGGGAAACGTGCCGAAACGAATCTGCGATCGGCTGAACTGAGGCAAACTACCAAACCGAATAGATTATATCGAGTGGGAAAGTCGATGTCAAGGGTGCTTCCCGGGCAAATTTGTTCAGTCTGATTCGGTATCGGTCTCTGAGTGGGTCTCTGTGTCCTCGAGAGCTTTTTGAATTTCCGACGACAGGCTGGAAAGCTTGAAGGGTTTTGGGATAAACCCCGCCACCCCCGCCATTATGATTTGCTGGGTCTCCGACTGAAAACTGTAGCCGGTCGTGATGATAACCTTCACGTCTTCATCGAGACTGCGAAGTTCCCGGAAACAATCGATACCGTTCATCACCGGCATGTTCATGTCCAGGATAACAAGGTCGATTGTACTTCCATGTTGGCGATAGAACTGCACGGCCTCCATTCCATTCGTGCAGGAAGATACGGTGTATCCGATTTCCAGAAGCATTTGTGTTAGAATTCTCCGGACAACTTCTTCATCATCGACAACCAGGATTTTGCCTTTACCGGTCTTGATCGCCTCGGTATTCTGAATACTGCGGGAAGTCGGTGGGTCTTGTAGCGGGAGGTGTACAATGAAGTCTGATCCCTGTCCAACCGTGCTGGTCGCCTCTACGCTTCCGTGGTGGCTTTTGACGGTGCCGTATACACTTGCCAGTCCAAGCCCCGTACCCTTCCCCACGTCCTTGGTAGTGAAGAAGGGCTCAAAAATCCGCCTTTTCACGGATTTATCCATACCCACTCCCGTATCGGACACGGTGAGGCGAACATACTTTCCGGGCGTCATATGGTATGGAAGCGCTTTGACGCGTTCGGGTGTGAATTCGACTACTTCAGTGGTGAATGAAAGTGAACCACCGTTTGGCATAGCATCGACGCCGTTCATCGCCAGGTTCAGAACAGCGTTCTGAAGTTGTGTGGGATCTCCCAGTACGTAGCAGGGCTCGGACTTCAGCGACAAGCCTATCTCGATCCGGCGATCAATAGTGTGGCGCAGCAGCGCTATCACCTCGTGTATCGTGTCGTGTACATTCACGAGGATCACCTGGTATTTTCCTCGACGAGCGAAGGCCAGTAGCTTGCTTGTGAGGTCTCCGGCTCGCTCGGAGGCCTTAAGAATAACGTTTATGTGACTGTCGAGACGGTGATCCTTGATCTTTCCATCAAGACCACGGTTTTTTCTTTTTATAACTTCGGCATATCCGCTGATTCCGGCGAGCATATTGTTGAAATCATGCGCAATTCCGCCGGCCAGTGATCCAATCGCTTCCATTTTCTGGGCCTGATGAAGCTTTGATTCAAGTCGACGGTGCTCCTCTTCGACCTGTTTGCGATCGGTAATATCACGAATAACCCCGATCGTCCCGACAAAAAGCTTGCCTCCATGGGCTTCATCAATTGAACTGTAGTGACCTGAAGCACTTACGGCACTCACAATCGCGACTCGATCTCTGGAGTTGTTTCTCCAGTCTTTCGGAATCAATCGAACTTCAAGGTTGCTTGTTTTTCTCCGGCCGGATCGTCGTTCATCAAATAGCTTCGGCGACGATTTCTCCCCGGTTTCTCTTCCATGGAAGCGGGGTAATACTGCTTGCCGCGATACATTGGCACAGTCGTCGGGATGAACGATCACACTGAAGTGCTTCCCGATCAGTTCCTCGGGAGTGTATCCCAGCGATGCGACGGACTGACTCAAGAAAGTGAAATGCCCTTCGGGATCGATGATGTACACGATATCAGGCAGTAGCTGGAGCAAAGTGCGATATCGTTCGTTACTTCTCAATAGTCGACTTGCACTTACATCCTCTCTATGCACCCGGGCGGCCAGTACAATGATCCCCAGCGGCGAGCCGTCGTCCGCAGTAAATGATTCGCATTTCAGGTTCAGCCATAGCCTGGCGCCGTTGCGGTGATCGACCGCAACATTGCATTCGTCCGTGGTGCGATTCCGAGCCAACCGATACCGTGCCTCAATCAGTGGACCATATGAGCGTCCGTTCGGGCCTTCGTATAGTGTCCTTTCAGGCGATCCCACGACCTCGGATGAGCGGTATCCGAAGAGCTCTTCGGCACCCGCGCTCCAGAACGTGATAGTGCCCTGCAGATCGGTTAGATAGGCGGCGAGACTCCTGCATTTCAGAAGCACATCACCGGGTGGAATTCTCGTACTTTCATCCATCATGGGTTCGCTACTGCGCATTTTCCGACAGATTACCGAGATATTTCAGCAAATCCATCATATCATTCGGCATTTCGCTCTCTATGGTACATGCAGTCTTCGTTATGGGATGTATGAAGCTTACTTTCCTGCAATGGAGCGCATGGCGTTGAATTCTTACGCTGTTCGACTCATTTCCGTCCACAGACGAATTCTCAGTCTGCAACCCGCCTTCGGTGCCATAGAGCTTATCTCCGACAATTGGGGCTCCGAGAGATGCCAGATGAACGCGTATCTGATGCGTGCGTCCCGTACGCGGGTGTGCTTCTACGAGTGCAAATGTTCCCTCACCCAGCGAGGAAAGCGTTCGATACTCGGTGATAGATTCTTTGGCCCGCGCCCCCCCCACCCGGTGCTTTGATCGATTATCCGATCGTTCATCCGGCCCAATAGCGGTATCGATAGTTCCGAACAAAGGCTCCGGGCATCCATTGGTAATAGCCAGATATGTCTTGTCCAGAGCGCGCTCTGCCAGGAGTTTGTTCATTATTCGAAGTGTATCTTTGTCTTTGGCGACCAGAACGATCCCGCTTGTTTCGCGATCAAGGCGATTGATCGCACCGGCGGCTGGAAAAGCGGGTTTATTTTCGAAACGCAGTTGATACATAAGGTTATTCTTGAACGACTTTCCGGCCCTGTGTACCAGGAGGTTACCGGGTTTCGAAATTCCAAGTATCCATTCGTCTTCATAGACGATCGAATAGTTAAGGTCTGCAGCCGGCTCGGTCCACTCCGGAAGATCGTAGGAAACGACGTCTCCACGGGTCACAACGGTATCCGTCGTGCACATTTTATCATTGCATCGAAGTCGTCCTTCAGCTATTCTGGACAACCATTCGTCCGGGCTCAAGTAGGCGAAACGTTTGCTCAAGTAGGCGGACAATGCGACATTTTTGAATTGGTCGGGAACTCTTGAAGAGACTCTCATATTTCATTTATGCTCAACGGCTTTGATCCCCTTTGGACGTTCTTCACGTAGTTGATGATTATCACTTCAGTTCTCCTGCCCTCGGCGATATTCACGATCAACCGGTCGATGTACTTACGCGCAATAAAGAACCCACGGCCGTGAAAGTCATACACTCCAAGAGGTATTCCGCTTTCGTCGCGGGCGACCTGACGGTGCAGCCAGTACAGTACATCGGATTTTCGAAGCCGTCCACCATTATCAGTCACCGAAATTGCATATTTTTCCTCATCGTATGCTACCGAAAGATCAATGGCTTCTTCAGGGGAGAGCTCAAAGTCGTAGTTCCAGTTTTCCTTTGCTTTGGGATCTTCCTTGCGTATGCCGTAAAATACCGCATTTGTAAGTAGCTCGAGTAAAACCAGCCCAAGTCGTTGTCGCACATATCGGTTGGGAAGAAACGATATCGCCCTGTCCGCCTCACGATGCAGATCATCCCCTCTGGTGATTTTTATGTTATGTCCGACGGTATTCCCGTCAAAGTAGCGCTGCGCCCCGAATATATCCTCACTGATCAAATTTTCCAACATGACGGCCAAACATTTGAAATCAAAAGGGGTTGATTTGACGAATATATTCCCAACCTCGTGTTTCATTGCCATCTCGAGGTACTCTTCTACATTGTAGGCTGTAATGAGAACCCTTTTGATCTCCGGATGTGATCTGCGGACTTCACTCAAAAAATCAAATCCCTTCATGATCGGCATATTGATATCCGAAAGAATCAAATCAACATGGTGCTTTCCGATTATGTGGTCGAGCGCATCGCGACCATCCGGGGCATTCAACACCTGATACCCAAGCGAGTCACGCAGGTAATCCGACATCATCTCACGAATCTCCGGCTCATCGTCAACTACAAGGATCGTCTTCCGGGACTTGTCAAATGTCATTGGATGTTTCTCCCCATTTCCGCCATGGGATTAAGTATTTTCCGGGATAAATGGATCGACATACATGGTAGAAACTCTCAAAAACCGAATCGGCCGAGATTTCGAGCCGGCAATCAGAATTAGCAGACTTCCCGCATTCTACTGTTGGGCTGCTTTTGTGCTCGGACTGGGGTGTGCTTACATGCTTCCGCTCCGCCAACCGTCTCAATTGTACCATTTTCCCGCAGCCACTGCAATTATCGTCGTCCTCGTTTTTCTTACAATTCTGCTCACCGGGTATTTCAAATTGATCACGGCATTCCTGGCGGGACTTCTACTGCTATCATTGCATACCGAAACTGAAGGACGTTTCTTTGCCTTAGTGCCTCCCGATACAAACCAAGCCCTTCTCTATGGAAACACCGCATCTCACGACTTCCGGACGCCTTCCGGCTATCTTCTCCACATCCGTGTCGACAGTGTTCTGTTTTCAGCCGGGGAAAAAATGCCCTTCAAGGGCAAAAAAGTTGTGTGCCGAAGCCGTGACCGAATCCCCGCACGTTCGCAGATTGTTCTCAAGGGAGACTTTTACCCTCCCCGGGCCCGAATGAATCCCAACGGATTCGACGAATACAATCACCTGCTTTCGCGCGGAATGTATGGAAGGTTCTACTCCGATGAAATCATGAGATCTCGACCTATGGACAAACCACCGGTGACTTTTCTGGTGTCCCGCACACGTACGTATGTCGCCGATCGAATAGCGACCTTCGCCTCCCCCAGGCATCGGGCTACGCTTGCCGCCGCCGTACTGGCGGACCGACACTGTTTGCCGACGTTCATTCGCGAGTCCTACCGAAACGCCGGGATTATTCATCTGTTGGCAATCTCCGGTCTGCACGTGGGGATTGTGGCCACATTCTCATTCTTTCTCATCTACCTTTTCCCCGTCCCCCCACCGCTTCGTGCCCTCGCAGTTATGGTGATAGTGTGCGGATATCTTCTCCTGGTCGGACCGGCTCCATCCATTTTTCGTGCCACGGTGATGACTTGTATCATTCTCGCCGGAACCGCATTTTATCGGAAAAGCAGAATCCTGAATGTTATCGGCCTGGCAGGACTTCTTTGGCTGTTGATTTCTCCACGTTCGCTTTTCACCCCCGGTTATCAGCTTTCATTTGCTGCAACGCTGGGAATCGTCTTATTGTACCCCATCTTCAGTTCCATCCTGCCTCCGCCCACCGGGACTCTGTCCCGCACTTTGGTTCTTCGTAAAGTGGCGGGCCTCTTTTTGGTTTCTCTTGCCGGTTTTTTTGCGACCGCTCCCGTCCTTATGTATCATTTCAGGGAGATTTCGCTCCTTGGGCTAATCACAAACCTGTGGGCTGTGTCCTCGATGACCGCAGCAATGTTCAGTTTCTTTGCGGGACTTCTGCTCAGTTTCTTCTCCGACACGCTTGCGCAACCGATGTACCTGCTGACCCGGTTTTTCCTTTCATTGATAGCGACCACGGCGGACTACGTCAGGTTGATTCCGGGTGGGTCCATCCGGACCGCGGTACCATCTGTGATCGTTCTGATCTCTTTCACACTCACCCTGGTGATTCCGGCTCTGGCTACTCCCAAACGTCGACTTTGTTACGGTATTCCACTCATTCTTGTGACACTTATCGCATATCCGACCATGGCAACGCATTCTCTAGGGAGCAAGCAACCGGAGGTGTGTCTGTTCTCACTGAGAAAAGGAGATGCCGCGGGGATACGTCTCTTGGGAAATCGAAGCTGGCTGGTACTGTCGAGTCGGGAGACTATGTACAACAAGCCGGCTCGCGACGCCCTGCTTCCCTGGCTCCAGAAATTTCCGCGGTGCCGCCTCGACGGTATCGTGGTTCCCAGAGCCTCGAACAACCTGATTCATGATCTGGATCCTCTGTTTCGAGAGTACCGCGTGAAACGAGTTGTCACGGGAGCCCTGCCGAGGGATCCCGGATTTCTCGAAGATCTGGATTCATATCTTGCGGAACATGGAGCAACACACGAGGAAATGGTAAACGGAGGAACGATCCATCTCTCCGATTCTGAGAAAATTGAAATATATCGGCCCTGCGTCTCAAGCACAAAGAAGGGAGCGGAGGCTCCTGATCCCCACTGGTCTGTAGTCTTCAACGGTATCAGGGTATCTTATCCATGCTCAGTCATTGGGGAGAACAGGGGCGAGGTAGTTCTTCAAGACGGTATTGCAAAGCCTTCAGGAGATTTCGGATTTCCAGACGAATTCAGTTTGGCGGGGCCAATTGATCTGAGTGAACTCGGCGCTCTCACACTGAAACCGTCACATATTGAGTGCATCGAGTGGTTCTTGGAAACGAAACGCGGTCGGTCATTCCGTGGTTGCCCTGGGAAACAGCCTCCAAAATGAACCGAGGCGGTTTACCCAACGCATCTAATATCTACCGCAAATCACTGATTTGGAATGACTTACAAGATACCACACCAGGCGACCTTTGCTCTTTCAGAGCGTATACTGCAGTTGGGCAAAAACCCAATCCAAATCATGCGATCGCGAATTCCAAAGCATTGAACGCATGAATTCACCGGCAAAGAGATGAGAGTAACCGGCCTGCAATTTTGTACCCGGCAAGAACCCGGTTGAGAAGATCAGGTCGATTTCATGTCCCAGCTCTCTTCCCGATTTCCCGGAGATATCCCGCATGACGATTTTGCCGCACTTCTGAGGCTTTCCGTTTGTCCGATACCATGCATCCTTAGGATGTGCAAGGGCAAAATAATGATATGCAATGGAAAAATCTGTCTTCCTGAATGGAGCGATGCCGATTCCCGCTTCAACATTGCTCAGGTTTTTCCAGAAGAACATATTCATGCGACCATAGTATTTCGCTGCGGCACCGAATACACCGTCAAAAGTGTTTCGGACACCGTCGGACGGATCCGGATCGCCTGTGGCGTACGTGTACCCGGCCGAAACACGCGGACTTAGAGCCGTCTCAAAGGTATAATCTGCCCCAAGGTGTCCGGCTCCTGCCAAAACCTTGTCGCCGCCATAGGCCCCGCCCTGCCCGGCCAGGGTAGCATCGTACCCGAAAGCTCCAACTTTTCCAGTCGTATATGCGCCAAGAGTAGCAACGGTCATGTCACCTGCACCCGATTCCCCGGCCACTTTTCCGGTGCCCTCATGCATTCCCACACCGAAAAAATGAATCGCTATTGGGCTGATTCCGGGTACAATGTAGATACCACCGGCATGAAATTCATAGTGATCATAATCGAGCTCGTAAGCCTTTGTGATGACACGTCTTCCGTAGATCAGATCAACTTCCGCCCCGGCCGCCTTATAGGTGAGTACCGCTGCATCCCAGATGAACTTTCCACTATTCGACCAGTTTCCCGGTCCCCATATCCGCTGATCGCCGTATGCGAGTGACTGTCTGCCGACGCGAAAGCCAATACCCGACTCGGCAATAGATTTCATCGAGAGATATAACCGCCGAATATCGAGAGTATTCTGGTGACCACAGGCCGGAGTGAAATCGTGAGGGGAGAATTCGTTGAGCCACATGTGGGCTCCATACATCTCAGCGGTCAGCTGAAAACCGACAGGCGTTCGGTAGCGTCCCCAAATTCCTACGCGATCGTACAGGACATCATCATTATCACCGGTTGCATACTGTTTCAATGATCGGTTTGTGAAAAACTCATATCGCAGGCGAGCGTTTGCCCCGACATCAACCATTCCCCAACCCACCGGTATGCTTTTCAGCCTTGATCCGAAATCCAGGTCCTCCGCTGCGTCAACCATTCCCAGAGAAACCGAGAAAACCAGGGCACACAGCCTCCAATTTCTACCGTTCATACAAGAGCTTCCTGAAAAACGTACGTAAAAGGGCACGGGAATACATGGCATATTCCGTTGCCGTAATCAGCTATCTTTCAATGAAATCACAGCGATTTTCGGTGAGGGGGCATGCACACCGATGCCCTCACCAGAAATCGGGTCTTTTACGGGATGAGTGGTGTGTACAGGGACGTTATTTCTCTGCGAGGCCCTCCCCGCCCGAAGCGCAGTCCGTGTGTTGTTAATCCACTACGATGTCACACGCAACGCACGCAAGACACCGTCGTTGGAACTTATGAAACCCATACCCTCGGCAAGCAAAATACCGGTGCAGGAATTGGCAACATCGAGCCGTCCGGCGATGTCTCCGGTTTGCGCATTCAGAGCGACGACCGCTTTTTCCGCGCCGGCCTCGGTGTAGATCAGACAATCATGGGCAAATTGCAGCGGACTGCAGCCTGCCGCATGCCTCGTCCAAATGGATTCTCCGTCTTCCCCGCCAAACGCCTGAACCATGTGGGATCTGGTATAGAGGATGCCGTTACGGGCAAGCATATGATATGTTCCAAGGTCATTCTTCCGCCACTGCACCTCTCCATCTCGGTCATCGAGGCACAGAATCATACCGGCGGCATTTTTCCGACGATGCGCAACGTACAGACGACCTCTGGTGTGAGCCGTCAAAGGGCGAAACATACCGGACATGTTTTCCGGATATGCCGCATCCCATTCGATATCCCCGGAGGCTCGAGCCAGACGATACATTCTTTCTTCCGAGGCCACATAGACTCCACTGTGGGTCGGGACGGGGCGAGAAAGCATTTTGCCTTTCAGATCTGCATTCCAGACCGTCTTTCCCGTTCGCGAATCAACTGCCACAACTGAGCTGCCGTTTGTCCAGTACACGATGCCCTCGTATACCGACGGGCTCACCGGAGACTGCGAATTCTTTATTGGTTCCGATGAATAATTCCATTCAACGGTACCGTCTGAAATGCGCATGGCCAGAAGCCCGGGGGCTCTCGAAGAGGATCGTGTTACGGCATATACATGCTGATTGTCCGCCACGAGATAGCCGTCCGCAGTTTCGGATGAACGCCAGAGCACTTTGCCCCCGTCGGCATCGACAGCAATGATTCGGTTTGCCCCTCGTTGTTCTTCCACCGCAAACACGTGGCCATTTCGAGCAACGGGAGCGGAAGCGATCCCGGCCTGAACGGCTCGGACACCGTCATATTCCCAGGCATGATCATACTTGGACAGAAGGGAACCTACTCGAGCGGCCTGAACATAGCCGGGTTCGCTTCCCAGGGGGCCAACCACATGGAGCATGCCGATAATCCCCGAAATGGCAAGGGCCAGCAAAGCAGCGATCCTCCAGGGGATTTGTCTTCCAGTGCTTGTTTTGCCGGCCGGTCTGAAAGCCTTTGTGGCGGAAGACTCCAATTCGCCGCAAATTGCTTCATCGAGCCGTCGGGTGAACTCGGTGGATACGGCGGTTGCCTCCGCAGTGTCTTTGAAACGCTGCATGCAGGAGGAAATGACGGCGAATTGTTCGGCGCAGTCTTCACATATACGGATGTGATTTTCTATTGCACGATGCTCCAGATCACTCATCCCGCCGAGAGCGAACTCTTCAAGCCTGGTACGGACGTCACGACATTTCAACGGCTTAACTCCTTGCAGTAGGGGGCAATAGCCGAAATCAAGAGCCATATGGCCCGGTGCGATTCATTAGGTATACGACCTTAAGGCCGGTATCGGGACAAGTGATTGTTCTCAGGACAAAAACTTTGGGGACATGCCTGGACGGAAGCGGTATGGCTCCGGTATGGGTAGTAGCCGGGCAACGCTAATGTGAGACAACCCGGGGCAGGCATTCAGCCCGTACCTACCGGCTAACTAGTGCCTGTCCGAAAACCCCCGGTCCATCAAACGGAGTCGAGATGAAC
>CAZEMW010000061.1:0-10159 GCA_964513105.1 uncultured Fibrobacterota bacterium | reverse complement strand
ACATCGACCACGTGCGGCACGCCTACGATCTGCTCGCGCCGCTGGGCCGACTGGTCTCGGTGATGGGCGAAGGGGCGTTCTTCCGCTCCGACCGAAAGGCCGTGGCGTTTCGTGAGTGGCTCGACGACAAAGAAAGTATGGGGCGGTTTACCTGGACACTCGCACTATACGGGACTGAAGGTATGGCACGTGAGGCGGGACTCACGATTCGGGAATACTGGAACCAGATAGCCCGAGCATGTTTTCTCCGAGAAACCGATCCAATTGAGCGATGGCGCGATGCATACAAACACATGCACAAGATCATCACGAAGTTGAACAAAATGGAAATCGACAGAGTCCATATCACTGCCCCCAAGACCGATCTCTGGGTAACAATCGGAGAAAGCCGTCGGTGGGTCGGCGGACGGGGTCGCAATATCCCCAGCTTTGAGATCTTCACCTCACCCGATTGGAGAGGAACCGAAGGAACCATATTCTTCGATCAGCCTCTCTATCGCTATGGAAACATCATCAGGGATATCTCGCTCGAGTTTAAAGCCGGGAAAATTGTGCAGGCCCGTGCCGCAAAGAACCAGGCACTCCTCAGAGAGATGATCAAGCAGAAAAACGCCGATCGTATCGGTGAGTTTTCAATGACCGATGTACGATTTTCGAAAATCTCAAAATTCATGGCCAATACGCTCTACGATGAGAACTACGGTGGAAAATATGGAAACACTCACCTGGCGGTGGGAAAAGCATACACCGAATGCTACGACACGACAAAGAAAAACGTGTCAAAGAAAGAACTACAAAAACTGGGATTCAACGACTCCCCCGAACACACGGATATCATCGCTACGACAAACCGAAAGATTGAAGCCGTATTGAAGAACGGTTCGACGAAGTTGATCTATGCGGACGGGAAATTCTCCATATAGCAGCAAGACGGGGGACCGAGCCATACGGCCCCGTCCCCCTGTTGATCCTCTTTCCGGAAGCTCTCGTACCTGTAAAATCGTTTCGCCCCTGCCGAACCAATTCGAACGAGCAACTGAATCGACGGCACCCGGCCGGAAAGACCGAACCGTTATGAGGTCATCGAACCCAGGGTACGACTGAAAACCGCCACCGCTTTGTCGATGTCCTTTTTTTCAACGATCAGGGGCGGCATGAACCGCACCGTGTTGTTTCCGGCCTTAACAAGAAGAAGTCCGTTTTTTCGGCAATCGGCGATCAGGTGTGTCGGATCGCAGGTCATGCGAAGTCCGACCATGAGTCCGGATCCCCGCACGCCCAGGGCGTCTTCTCTTTCCTCAACAATTTTCTGGAGGCACTGTACCAGATAGGCGCCGTTTTTCCGCACATTCGCCAGGAAAGACTTCTTAGCTACCGTTCGAACAACCTCGGCGCCAAGTGCACAGGCAAGCGGATTTCCCCCGAACGTTGTTCCATGCTCACCCGGTGATATTGCCAGTGCAATCTCCTCTTTGCAGATAACCGCACCAAGGGGCAACCCCCCGCCCAGCGGCTTGGCCGACGCAAGAACATCGGGCACGATTCCGTGCTGTTCATAGTTCCAGAATGTCCCCGTCCGCCCGACTCCGCACTGTATTTCATCCAGGATGAGTACAATGTTGTTCTCCGTGGTGTACTCCCGCAGGAAGTGCAGAAAATCGGTTGCCGCGGCATTAATCCCGCTCTCGCCCTGAAGCGGCTCTACAACAACCGCTGCGAAAGGCCGTTTCGAAAGAACCTTTTTTGTTGCATCTACGTCATTAAACGGTGCCTTGAAGAAACCGGGAACCATCGGAGTGAAGCCGATATGAAATTTCTTCTGGGGTGTCGCGCTCAGGCCGCCGTAAGTCCGGCCGTGAAACGCATTGGTGAACGAAAGAACATTGTATTTCTTTGGGTCCTGAAGAGTCGCCCATTTCCTGGTAAACTTGATCGCAGCCTCAATTGCTTCGGTCCCACTGTTGCAGAAAAAGACCCGATCTCCAAAGCTGTTTTTGATCAGAAGTCGTGCAAGATCAATCTGGGGCTGGGTATGGAACAGATTAGAAGCGTGCAGCAGCGTGCCGGACTGCTTGCGGGCTATGGCCACCAGTTCCGCTCGACAATGCCCCAATGCACTGACCGCAATACCTGAGGTGAAATCGAGATACTTCTTCCCTTTGGCATCCCAAAGGTACATTCCCTTTCCCTTGACCATCGGGGGCCCGGTTCTCGAATAGGTCGGGACAAAAAGGTCGTTTGGGCCGGTCGGCATACGTATTTCCTTTCCGGGCAATTCAGCCCCGGGACAGAACCTGGTCAGTAGATGACGGTTCCATGTGACGTTTCTATTTCGAGCTCCTGCACCAGCGAATCAACCTCACCGCAAATGTGCACTCTTCCTACTCCCCGCACCACCGCATCGGCGGCGGAACGAAGCTTCGGCACCATTCCTCCGGTGACGTGCCCCTGTGATATCAGATCGGAAATATTCGAGATACGGATTTCAGACCTGACGGCATCGGCAACTCTTACGCCGGGGACGTCTGAGAGAAAAATCAGGTGTGCCGCCTTGGAGGCGATCGCCAATTCGGATGCAGCAAGATCCGCGTTTACATTATAGATCTCACCGTCTGCTCCGCGCGAGATCGGGGAAATGATCGGTACGTAGCCGGCTTTCTGCAGTGTCTCAATGATTTCGGTATCGACTCGATCAATCGTGCCGACAAACCCGATATCCTGGCCGCTGATTGTCATACGAACCGCCTCAAATAACCCCGCATCAACCCCGCTGATCCCTACCGCCTTAATCCCGCGGGTAACAAACGAGTTCACGATTCGCTTGTTGACCTGCCCGGAGAGGACCATCTGCACGGTATTCACCGCTTCGGCATCGGTCACCCGCATGCCTTCAATGAAAGTGTATTCCTTATCGAGCAGCTCAAGCTGCCGCGCGATATCTTTTCCGCCACCGTGTACGATTACCGGGAAATGCCCTTCCTTGCGCAGCGCGCGGACTGCCTCCGCAAGCGAAGCCAGAACTCCCGGCCCCGATACGGTGGACCCGCCAATTTTTATGCAAATCGTTTGTGGACTCATAGGTTTCGCTCTCATTCCCTGCAATACCGTTTCCCCCTGCCCTTTATCGACAGCAAAGATCTCCCAGGGGGCAAACAGTCAAAAGTACTGAAAAATACTCGATTTCACCGTATAATTCCACTCAACCGAAAGGAGCGTTGTTTCCGGAGTGAACAAAGATTTGCATTGTGCCCCGCATTCTAGTATTTCTAACCACATGCGAATATCCCGTTTCTATATACCGGCTCTGCTTTTCTGCACATTCGAACTCCTTTCGGCCCAGCCACTCAACCTGCCTGTTGCTCAGGAGCGGTTGTTCGACCAAAACACTTCGCTGTTGATTGCGGAGACACGGCATGCACAAACCGCACTCGAAGAGGTCGAGGCTCGAACGGATTGGCTCCCACACCTACAGTCCCGGTTCGGCTACTCCTACTCGAGCCACACCCCGTTCATCCACCTGAACACCTTTATAGAAAACCCGGGCTTTCCCGGTGCCGGCGATTCATTGCTGCCGATTCGTATAGACCAACGACTCTCGGACCGAGACCGGACCGAGCTGGGTCTCGATCTCTCGATTCCGGTTTTTACCGCCTTTTCCAGACTACATCGCTACCGTGCCGCCGAAGCCACTATCGCCGCGGGCGCGATGCGCCTCCCCAGCCTGAAAAACGAGCTGTCTCACCGGCTGGGTGACACGTTCTTTTCGCTGGAGTATGCGCTGGAACGCGTGGAAACGCAACGCACAATGGTTCGCCACCTCAACGAACACGTACAGGAGATTCAAGACAGATACCGGGCCGGACTCGTTGAGGACTACACATTTCTCGAATCGAAGGCTCGTCTGGAGCAGGCTCGCGTAGATCTGCAGATTAGCCGCGGGGCCGTGGACTCTCTACGCCTTTCTCTGAAAACGTTGCTTGGCGGTACCGATGAGAGCTACGTGCCACAATCGTACTCATATGAGCACCTTCTTCGTCAAAGCGCAGATCCCGAAGAAATCTCTCTCGACTATGATCGCCCCGCCCTGATAGCGCACAGCGACCGAAAACGAATGCTTGAACACACACGAAAGGCGGTTCTGGGACAACGCTTTCCTCGGCTGTACCTGTCGGGTGGACTTCGATACGCCAATCCGGGACTCGATCTCGGGACAAATGACTTAATGAGCTATAGAGTGGTGAACGCGTCATTCGTTTGGGATATTTTCGACGGCAGAGCAAATTGGGTACGTCGGACCCGTATATCTTATGAACTTGATCTGCTGGAGCTTCAAAAAAAGGAACAGGTCGCGGAGTGGGAAAAGAATGTCTCACAGGCTCGCATTCAACTTCGAAATGGTAACAGACTTCATGATGCAGCCGTAATTGCATATGAGGCCGCTCAAGCTCTTGTCACGGAACGAGAAAATGCACTGAACGCCGGCACCATTTCAACAGCCGATTATCTCGATGCCCTGGCTCTGAGTGCAAAAGCGAAGTTGCGTGTGTCCGAAGCCAATCTGGTGCGAAAAAGAGCTTTGTTGAGGCTTCTCTATGAGGCGGGAAGAGAAATTCGGTTCTAGTGTGGTGTCCGATTTCAGGTCATACGCCATTGCCCGACCATGGATCCACCGGGAAGGCGGGAGCACCGAGATGCCCCGGTAACAAAAGGAATTTCGAAACATGAAAGTGCACGATATAAAGGCTCACGTTTCAAATCGGAACGGAAAGAAGAACACACCGTGGTTGATTGTTGTTGTGCTCTTTACCCTTTCGAGCTTTGTACTGAACTGTTCGGAAGAAACCCCTCCCGACTATCTTGGCGCCGCCACAATCGACCAAAGAACGGTGTCTCTTGCCTCTTCCGTGGGCGGCACCGTAGTCCGGGTCGCCCTGCGCGAGGGGCAACTGGTAAAAAGAGACGATCTGTGCGCGGTTATTGATACGGTGCCTCATTCTCTCTCGTTGCGGGAAGCCAAAGCGAAACTCTCCGAACTCTCTCAGAGCATTGCAGCAGCCGGAAGCGAAATAGAGGTGTTGAAAGCACAAATGCGCGGCCTGGCAAGAGAATACGGCAGAATCGGCGACCTGGCGGACAAGGGTGCCGTACCTGCACGGGAAAAAGAAAATCTGGGCACCGAAGTACAAGCCGCCGATTTGGAAATTGAGGCCGCCAAACATGCGCTTGCAGGACTTCGTAACAGGAAAAAGGCACTGGAAGCCGAAATCGATCGGCTGAAGCACCAGTTGAATGAGTGTTACGTGTACGCACCGGTTTCCGGACGAATCGTCGCCCGATACGTGAGCCCCGGCGAGATCAGTTCACCCAATTCTCCCATTTTCAAGATCGCCGTACTTGACACCGTAATGGTCAGGATTGCAATCCCGGCATCTCGCATGGCCGCAGTTCGATACGACAGTCCGGTATATGTTCGATACACGGATGCCGAAGGAATCTCCACCTCCGTCAAGGCGTCGGTATCCATAATAGAGAACAAGCCGGTTCCCTTTCCCGCCGGGAAAACACCGGAACTCGTTTCCGTTGGCGCCTGGATTCCAAACTCCAACGGTATTCTGCTGCCGGGACTGCCCGTAGAAGTATGGCTTACACCCGAGCCGTCCCAATAGAACCGCCCCCTCGGCACGAACGGTTAACTCTCACATCACCCGGCCTTTTCCCACCACGTTCGCCCTGAGTTCATCGAAGGGTTCAGGTTGTTTCGCCATGGGCAGTCGTAGTTCGACCCGGCTCAGCACGTACCGGTGTCATTGACCGTGCCCGCCATTGATCGATTCCCGTTCACCCTGAGTTTATCGAAGGGGCCCGGGCTCTTTCACTTCGGGCAGTCGTGTTTCGACCCGGCTCAGCAGGTACGGTTATCCTTGCACGTTGTCAGGCCTTATCCCCATTCCCCTTCACATGCGCCTCAATAGAGCGTCCGCATCATATCCCAGATCTCTTTCACCGTCATAGATCCTTCGTTTTTCCCCAGGGTTTCATCGGTTCGGATATTGACCTGATTCTGCTCAATCAGATTCCTTCCCACCAAAGCTTTGGAACCATGCTGTATTGAAAGGCCGACAGTGTTTTCAACGATAACGTTGTCAAGGATAATAGGAGACGAAAAGTCGGACACGATACCGTATCCGTTACGCTTGATAATACAATTTCGCACGGCCGCTTTTGACCCGGCGGCACAATAAACGGCGTAGTGATTCCCGACAAACTCGCATGAATCAAACTCCGGCTCGGGAGCGGTCAGGTATATCCGATAGGCGCCTTCGAACCGACAGTGGCGAAATACCGCGCCGGCATTCTCACCCAGGATCTCCATCCCTTGCCAACAAGGCGGCCCCTCACTTCCCCGCACACGTCGTATACATCCGAACTGTATTTCTTCGCCGGGTTTTCCCAACGCAACCAACAGCCCTTCAACCGCAATCCTGAAATACCCGTTGAAAAGTACGGATACCCCGGGCTCAACCGTGTATACCGCCCCCTCCGGTATGATTAGATCACTCGTAAGGACCGTATCGGTCGAGAATCGCACCTCCTGTCCGGCTGCACAAAAGACCGCCAACAGAACTGCAATGAGCCTGTAATGCCGTGTCATTGTTCCTCCTCTAGAAGCACCAGTCTGACCTGTTCATACCAGGATACGTCCATTTTTTTGCTTTCGTCTCCGGGAATCGCCAGCTCTGCCTCGGCTCGCACAAGGCGATTACCATCCAAATCAAGAACCGCCGTCCCGGTGCCGGTCGCTCGATGAGGTAGTCCGTGCATCATTGAGCCGGCCTCCTCGGGCGGGATTTCAAGTCGCCTGCTGAAGGTCCATCCTATATGCGCCAAACGATCGCCCGCCGCCGTTGTTTCGATCTCATTGAATTGCAGGGTCTGATACACATGAGCACGAACGTCCCCCCGGTCGGTTTTCAATTCGGTGGGATATGAATTTTCCCATTCGTCTCCGGGAGCCACGGCTTTCGACGGCAACCGGGGAATCATCTTTGATAATTGCTGAACCAAATCGTATTGCCCAACCAGAGACGTTGGTACGCCGGCGCCTCCGTCGCGAAAGGTTATGCCCTCAGTTGAGGAGAACACAACCGGATACTTATACACTCGTGCCGTAAGATCATTCACATCGGCCGGATCGAGGAAATCCGCGTTCACGCGGACCTCTTCAGGAAGCAGCAGAACGGCATTTGCATCCTCAGAAAAAGCATCGACTGAAAGGCGGCATGTCATTGAGGAAGTGAATACATGATGGGTATCCGGAAAATGAACGGCTCCCTCCGAGAATACGGAAAACGCGTATTCACCACCCGCGGATGCCGTCGGACGGACGGACAGCAGATAGGCTTCTTTTCTCTCACAGGACGCAAGCCACAGCAGTCCCACAATTCCCGCCGCCGCAATGATAGGCTTAACCCGGGAGTGCAGTACATCGGCCGAGTTTCCGCGGCTATTTGTGGAACTCCTCGATAGGACATTCATTTCTGTTGCACCCCATCTTTCGGAATTTGTACAATAAAAGTGGAATATTCCTGCCTCGAACCGGTTTTTTCGAAATCGAAGCCATGCCGGAGCGTGCTCGGAATGCCGCACGCCGACGCCGGGGTTACAGCTTAAACTACAACATTCAATGACGCCGCGGCAATAAGATCAGGTCTATGCAGCCCTTCACCAAGACATTTAAAAAAGGAACCAACCTGTTCCGGGAGAATGATCGCTCGCGAGAACTCTACATTCTGCAATCAGGGCGCATTCTGGTATACCGAACTACCGGAGGGGCGGAAATACCTCTTGCCACGATCGAGCCCGGGGCGGTGTTGGGAGAAATGGCGGTGATCGACGGTAACCCGCGCAGTGCATCGGCCAGAGCCCTGACCGACTGCGCCCTTATTGTGATCGATGTCGATACGTTTGCCGGGAAAACCAAAGACGTGCCGCCCTGGTTCATGGGCATCATTCGCGGAGTCAGCAAGAAAGTCCGGGAAGCAAACAAGCGTCTCCTGTCGGCGCACGGAACCGACGGGACCGATGTTGCACTCGCTCTTAGATACCTTTTTCATCAGAAGAGTCGTTGGGACCCGGATGTGATTCAAAGTCGGCTGGTATCACTTCTGAGTACCACAACGCAGCATGTTTCGACCGTCATCAATTTCCTTCAAGAAAAAAAACTGATAACCATTCATGCTGGATCAGTCACCGCATCCGACCTGAAACGGTATGATCGTTACTGCGCCTTTCTTCGAACCCACTTGAAAAAAGGTTTCCACAAAATTCCCGACCTTAGCAATGATGCCGCAACCGCCGTTTCAAAAGGGATGCGGATCCTGCACGACGAATCGTCGGGGTCCCGAAATGGAAAAGTTCCAATCAGCGCCGAAGAACTTACCCGCCTTCTCGATGAATCCAGTTCTCTTCAGGATTCCCGAGCCCTTTCGATTGAGCTGCAAACGCATGGGTTGCTGGAGGTTCCCCGAAGACAAATAGAGGGCGGGGGTGGTAACTACATAAAAGTTGCCGGGTGGCGGCGACAGGCGCTCTATTACGAATTCAAAGACCTGGTACCGGGAGCATAATGAGTAAACATCCGATTTTTACGGCTCTGGTTCTGGTCCCGGCACTGGTAGTTTCGGTCGCGGCATTGACTGAGAAGCAAGGGGTTATTGAACGCGACGAACGATGGACCGCCGAAGAAGGACCGTATCTCATTTCCGACGATATACTGGTGCCCTGGAATGTGCGGCTGGCAATTGCCCCGGGTACTCGCATTTTTGTCGGTAAGCCGTTGGCCTATGACGAGCGAATTCCCCAACATGACGACCTCGACTCATTTCTCGTATCGATAAAAGTTCGAGGTACCCTTTCGTGCGTGGGAAGAAGAAATAACCGAATCAGGATCTCGGCTCGTGCCGCGGGATCCGATCACTGTTCCTGGTACGGAATTCTGCTCG
Organism: uncultured Fibrobacterota bacterium; assembly: GCA_964513105.1. Taxonomy (GTDB): domain Bacteria; phylum Fibrobacterota; class Chitinivibrionia; order Chitinivibrionales; family CAYFVL01; genus CAYFVL01. Next base: position 1,157 of record CAZEMW010000061.1, on the reverse strand, counting down.
ACAGCACGGAGGCCGAATTCACGGAAATTGCCTATACCGACATCGCCGATGCATGCAACGCAATAACTATCCGCAAGACCGGTCCACTCGTGAGAAACTGTGTGCTCGAATACAACAATATCGGGCTCTACTGCACCGGAGAGGCCGACCCGCGTATTCTCAACTGCATTGCGGCACACAATTTCACCGCAGGGGTACGAATAGTCGAGGCAAACCCAACCTTGAACAGTAATATCATCGCGTTCAACACCAATAACGGCGTTTGGTGCGACGGTATTTCCCATGTGCGATCGGCATTCAACTGCGTTTACGGCAACGCGGACGGAGACTATCTTGGTTGCAATCCCGAACTGGGAATACCGGTAAAAACAAACCAAAACGGCGACTCGGTCGACTACGCTTATAATCTTCATGCGGACCCGATATTTGCCGGTTCACGCGCCGACTCTCTGGCGGTCGAAAAGGACGTCTCCCTTCCTACCGATCGATCCCGCATACGAGACACCACCCTCGCCAAAGTGGTTTACGATTCCCTCCCCGACTCAACCGCCCACAAGCGACGTACGGCTCGATATCGTCGGTATGAACTCTCACCCTACTCTCCGTGTCGAAACGCGGGAAAAAAGGGCAAGCTATACAACGATGTCGACGATACTCGAAACGATATGGGGATCTGGGGTGGTCCGGAGTTTCGGAATTGACTCCACTACGTGCCCCGGACAAAAGTTCCACAAAGCAGACAGTGTCCCCCGGACTTTAGTTCGGGGAAATCCACTCGGAGAAAACTGCTGAAGATTGGGGCCGGCAACGAAGCACCGGCCACACACAGGGGGGAGCGAAAAACTTACTGCTCTGAAGGTCCACAAAGAAGACAGTGTGTCCCGGACTCCAGTTCGGGAAAGTGCAATTTGGATACTGTTACACAATGTAACCGGGACTACACGCATACCCCCTAAGCCGGTATAGCCGGAAGATCGAAGATCAAAGATCAAAGATCGAAAATCAGACTTCGGCACCTCGGCTTCGCTCGGTACAGCGCACCGCTCAGTCACCAAAGATCAGACTTCGTCCCGCAGTGGCGGGATCAGCCACCAAACAGAGGATTCCTTTGTCTGACAAATAATACGCTAAAACTTGTGCTGCGATGCACTGCGGCG
>CAZEMW010000060.1:936-10233 GCA_964513105.1 uncultured Fibrobacterota bacterium | reverse complement strand
GTTTATGATGTACAGTGAGGTTTACTGGCGAAAGGCTGCCGAATTGGGGCCGAAGGCTCAGGATCTGGATGCGGTTCGAGATGCTGTGCTGAGTGATATGGATCTTGTTCTCTCCGAAATGGCGGAATATTTCGATCCCTCGGCCGCCGGTCGGCTCAAAGCAAAGGTACGGTTCAACTTCACCGATACGGGAAAAACGTATGGGCTCATTATTGCCGGGGGGGAGTGCCGATTTGTAAAAGATCCGGTCGAAAATCCCGATATGGAGATCACCTGTGACACCCTAGGATGGTCACAGGTCTTCCGAAGAACGATCGATATGCGCAAGGCGCTGTCCGAGCGGTGGCTGATAGTGCGGGGAGATAAGACAATTCTGGTAAAATTTGAAAAATTGTTTCCCCCGCCTCAGGAATAAGGGCGGTGTGAAGACTAGTCTGTCGAATTTACCAGTTCCTTTTCGGCGTGATGGAGGCCCCGAAGGTCATTTATGTTGAAGGTAGTGTAGTTCCTTTTGAACCCGTTCACACGGGCAAGTCCCAGCAGTACCCGCCCCGGACCGATTTCGAGCAGAGTGTCAACGTTTCTCTCGTGAAGGGTCGTCATAGATTGTCTGAAGTAGACCGGGCGTACCAGTTGGTGGGTAACCAGGTCTTTTATCCGGACCGGGTCGGTTTCTTCGGTCGCCGAGGCGTTCATTATGATCGGTATTGCGGGAGGACGAAAGGTCATGTCCTTTACCCATACTTGGAACTGCGCGGCCGCGTCTCGAAGAAACGGGCTGTGCCAGGGACCGGCTATCGACAGCATCCTGGATTTCGCACCATGCTCCAGCTCGGCCCGCCGGGCAAACTCCTTGAGAAGATCAATGTCGCCCGACAGAACCACTTGATCGGGAGCGTTGTCGTTTGCCAACACGAGGCGTTCCGGTTCGTCTATCTCCACAAGCAGGCGACGTACCTCCTCCAGTGAAAGAAACAGCACTGCCATCATCGCGCCGTTGCATTTGGCGGCAGCCTCATCCATGAGCCGGCCTCGTTCGGCAGCCATCGCTATACAATCGCGGTCGGAGACTATCCCGGAAACGGCCAGCGCGGTGATCTCTCCAAGGGAATGCCCTAAGATATAGTCGGGACGGATGCCCGCTTCGATGGTTCGCCGATAATACCCGAGGCATACGGCGGCGAGAATCGGTTGCAGGAAATGCGCTTTAATGAGAACGGTGTCGGGACCTTTGAGGCAAATGCGTTCAAGGTCGTCGCCCACCAGTACCGAACCGTAGGTGAATAATTCTTTCAGGTAGCCGTCATTTTCACGGAACAGGTCTCGGGCCATGCCGACTCGCTGAGATCCCTGGCCGGGAAAAAGGAACGCAATCGTGCTCATAATATTCCTAAGCCGGCAAAGCCGGAAGATCAAAAGTCAATATTCGAACGCCGGCACATCTCTGCCGCCGAAGACTGAATAGAGAGATTCCTTTGTAGAAAAACGCCACACGGTAAGAGTGGTTTCGCCGGACAGACCGTCTATACCGTAACAGTGGCGCTAAGGCCACCATCAACTACAATAGTTTGACCCACAATGTATGATGCCGCATCGGAGGCTAAAAAGGCTGCAACTCGTGCAACTTCTTCGGGCTCGCCGAAACGTTTCAATAGAATGCGCTCGGCATTTTGGCGTTTCACCTGGCGGGGCATAACCGCGGTCATATCGGTCTTGATAAACCCGGGAATAACCGTGTTCACTCGAACCCCCTTGGGCCCGAGCTCAGCGGCCGCGGAACGGCTGAATGAGATCACGCCGCCTTTCGAAGCTGCGTAGTTGGTCTGACCGCCGGTTCCAATCAGACCGGAGACCGATGCGACATTGACAACGGCGCCCCGTCGGGCCGTCATCATGGGACGTGACACCGCCTTTACCCACCTGAATGCACCATGCAGGTTCACATCAATGACTTTTTCCCACTGCTCAAAAGACATCATCATCAAATACTGATCCGAGGTAATGCCGGCATTGTTGATGAGAATGTCTATTTGTCCCTGTGCATCGAGAACCGACTGTACGGTGCCTTCGATAGCATCGCTGTCCCGTTGTGAGCACTGAAGTGCCCGGGCGCCGGTCTGCTCGGAGGTTTTCGCCGCGGCCTCATTGTTGCGGTGAAAGGTGAAGTAGACCCGGGCACCGGCTTCGCAAAGCTCCTTGACAATAGCTTCACCAATGCCCCTCGACCCACCGGTCACAATCGCAACTTTATCTTTTAGATTCATAGGCATCCCGGAAGAAAAGATCAGCCTTCGGCACCTCGGCATTTCGGCTTCGCTCACTTCGGCAAGCTCACTTCGGCAAGCTCAGTGCATCGCAGCGCATCGCAGCGCATCGCAATACGGCGCTTCGCTCGGCACAGCGCTTCGCTCAGTCACCGAAGGTCAAAGGTCAAAGGTCAGACTTCGGCTTCGCTCAGTCACCGAAGGTCAAAGATCAAAAAGCAAAGATCAAAAAGCAAAGGTCAGAAAGCAAAGGTCAAAGGTCAAAGGTCAAAGATCAAAGAACAAAGAACAAAGAACAAAGAACAAAGAACAAAGCATCAAGTATCAGGGCTCGGATCAGTCACCCGGGATTTTGGTAGAGGAACATGGACCTCCGTCACCAGTCTTCTGTTACCTGTCCGGGAGCGTGATCGTTTGCTGAAGTGAGGAAACCGATTGGAAAACCCGGTACCGGCACTAAAGTACCGGTCACATGCGGTTATCGGGGTGACACGCCCTAATAGGAGCAACATCCGCCTCATTTCCAAACGAAATTTTCCTCCGAACCCCGAACCCCGAACCTCCTCATATTTCATCCAGCTTCACCGTCAGACTCTTTGGCAGAATAGGCGGCATCGACACTGTCTTTGCCGGTGACCCATTCGGGGCGCCGACCGAGAACTCCAGTCCCGCATAGGCAATATCGAACGGAAAGAGTGCGAGTCCGATACGGGATTCGAGAGTGTAGGAGTACGTGGTGGCGATCACTCTCGCCACGGCGTCTTCTCCCGCATACAGAGAGCCACCCGGAACGAACCCGGTCTCATTGGCTCCCGTGCGCACTCCGATAATTTTGTCTTTTGGTCCTTGCGCCCGGCGATCCATGATCGCCTGTCGCCCGCGGTACTCTTCCTTGTCGAAGTCGATCATCCATTGAAGGCCGAGGGTGAGAGGGTCTCCCACCGAGGCACCTTCGGCATAAATATTGAAAAAACGTCCCTCCAGTCGGAGGTCGTTATGAATGTCAAAGCCGCACAGCCCTCCCGACACGTCGCCGGACTTTTCCAGCAGATCGTCGAAAAGCATCTCCGCGATCTCGAGCGGCGCTATGAGGCTGTAACCGAATTCCGATGTCTTCCCGGCTCGGATAACTCGAATGTCGATACCTTCATATTGGTAGACTTCCAGCGAGAGGTAGGGCAATCCCAGAATGTCGGGGCCGAATCGCTCCTTCGCAAGTTTCCAGGCCTGATACCCGTCAAGGTTTATGACCACGTGAGTATCGGTGATATCCTCGACTCCGGCCTGTTCACCGCCGGCTTTCATGAACAGGTCTCTCACTTCCTGATCGGGAAGTATGCTCTCGCATAGAACGATGAATTCCTCGTCGTTGTTGGCCACGTAGCAATCGGCCACGATCCTACCGGTGTCGTCGGCGGCAAAGGTGTGAAGAACCCGGCCGAAGCGCGTTTTTGCGACGTTTCCCGCCAGCAGGCCGTCGAGAAAATCTATGGCGGTCTCCTCAGGGATTCGAAATTTCTGCATGAAAGAGAAATCGGTAATCCCGACCCGGTCGCGTATGAGTTTGTACTCCGCTTCATTGTCCTGAAATCGGACGGGTACTTCCACGTCGAACCGATTCTCGAATTCCGCACCGTTCGCGGCAAGCTTACTTCTCAGGGGGAGTACTCTCATTGGTTCCCTCCTTCGCCGGCCCTCTTCTCCAGCACGTAATCAACAATCGTATTGATCGACCGAAGAATGGACGTGTCCTCGTCCGGGATCTTGACTCCGAAACACCCTTCCACACAAAGAACAATTTCGAGCGCATCGAGAGAGTCCAGGCCGAGGCCGGCACCGAGTAGAGAGATGTCTTCGTGTAGATCGTCGGGCTCATACGGCAGGTTGAGTCGACGAATCAGTTCTTCTTTCAGCGGGCGGATGATCTCAACCCGCTTGCGGATTACCGCTTGTTGTTCTTCGGTTATCATAGCTACAACTCGTTGGTTGTCATTTTCCGGCAAATCAGGGCATTCATGGTCCCGTACCGGGAGGCAAAAATCGACAAAATATAATAATTCTCAAACATTGCAGCAATCGATGAGCTAAAAAGTGCGTTGCCGAGGTTCAGAAGGGGATATGAGGCCGCCGCAACGCCTATCTGCCCGGAAACATCTACATGACTGGTTTTCGCTGGATGAAAGATCTGCCGTACCGCCGTTGTTTCTACCTCATTATGCTTCCGAAAACAGAGCACCTCGACATCCGACGGACTGATTTCGGCGCGTTTCAGGCAGGTTTCAATGAGTGCGATCAGGCTGTCGACCCTGGTTTTCGGGTCGGCTGCACTCTCCGTCCCGAACGCAGTCGCACATACCTTTGCGACGGGAGGAACAGAACGGTCGGCGAGCCGGGATCCTCGCTCGAGCAACAACGCCGCGGACCCTTCGGCCGGTACATCGTGCATTCCCCGGACGATAAGTCCGGCGGAAATCATATCTTCGATTTCTCGCGATGAGAGTTCATCGGAGGCGGTGCATAGTATTGAATCGGCATGTCCCCCTCGAATCGCCGACGCCGCCAGTCCCAGACCAACATTCCCAACCCCGGGACCGCCGCAGAAAACCGAATTATGGCCCTGAATCGATAAGGCCCGATGAACATTCCCGGCCACGGAATTCGGTACAACGTAGGGAAACGCATGTACTCGATCGACATGGTAGTCGTGTGAAAGGACTCCGGTAATATGCTCCTCTTCGGCCCAGACCGGGGCGCTCGATTGAGCCATGTAGAATCCCAGCTCGGACAGGTTTTTCGGTCGGTCGGAATACCCTCCTGCCCTGAGAGCCAGCTTTGCCGCGGCCGCGGCATACCGGGCCGCATTGTCCATGTTCCTCAGGTCGAGACGACGGTCGATGTCGCGTTCCCGAAATGCCGGGACCCTTGCCGGGATATCCGCCGGGGCGGCACTATGAGTGATACAGCAGCGGTTTTGGGCCGCAGCGCTTAGAAGCGAATCAATCCCAATTCCTGCAGGCGATATTACTTCAAAGCCGGTGATGAATACTTCATCGGAATCACCGGTCGTCATGGGTGATCTGCCCGGAGCATCCCGAAGTTGCACCACGAGCGAGGCATTGTGACCGCCGAAGGCGAAGTTGTTGTTTAGAAATGCTCCATCGTCATTGCGGGGGCGAGGCTTGTTGGGAATCGCATCGATCGAACACCCTTCCCGCGGCTCAGAAAAACCGGCTGTGGGAGGATAGAATCCGTTGAGCGCTCCGGTCAGGGACGCGATTAATTCCGCAATGCCCGCGGCTCCCAGGCAATGCCCAATGACGCTTTTGGTCGAGCTGATGCCGATCGTGTCCAAATGCGATCCAAACACTCGTGAAAGTGCCTTGCATTCAGCCTTGTCGTTTGCCGCCGTTCCCGTTCCATGTGCATTCACATAAGTGATCTGCTCGGGTGTGCAGCCGGCATCCTCAAGGGCCCTTGTGATCGCAAGAGCCTGCCCTCGCCCCGAGGGGTCCGGTGCCGAGCAGTGGTATGCATCGTTGCCGGATCCATATCCGCGAATGATTCCCAGTATCGGAGCTCCACGGTCCCGTGCCCGGTCGGCATTCTCGAGCATCAGGAATGCACCCGCCTCACCAAGGACCAATCCGATCGGATAAGAAAACGGGGCGCACACACTTTCGGAAGTCGCTTTGAGACCGTCGAACCCCACGAGCGTGGTATGGCTGAAACTGTCGGCGCCGCCAACCAAAACCGCATCCAGTTGCCCTTCGCGAATCAAATCAACCGCCACACCCGCAGCGCAGGTCGAGGCAGAGCAGGCCGTAGCGACGGTGGTGGAAAGACCCCGAATCGCAAACGCGCGAGCAAGCGCACCGGCGCCGTAGTCGTACCGCTTATATCGAATTTCGGTTTGTTTCAGGGCCGAATTCCCCTTTAGAATTCGTCGGTAATGGTTTTCTATGGTCTGCATTGGTCCGGAACAGGTTGCCAGTATCAGCCCAATCGAGTTTCCAAGACGATCGGGTTGGATGCCGGATTGCTCCAGAGCTTGACGGCAAGCGTAGGCGGCCAGCTGAATGTAGCGGTCGGCGGTTTTCAGGGAGTCAACCGCCGGGGGGATTTCCCCTACCAGTCCGGCGTATTTTGCGCGCAGGTGAGACAAATGAGAGTCGGTAATTTCCGAAAGCCTGTGCTCACCGGTAGAGAGGCTTTGAGCCAACTCTTCGGGCGAAGAACCCGCTGCGCAGATAATGCCCATGCCGGTGATTGCGATTTGCTTTTTCATAATCAGGTCCCGTGCTTCAGAGCAAGGGCAAAATTGTAACCGATATCCGAAGACGCACAAACCAGTGAGTACCGGGGCTGCTGCTCGAGCCGACGACCATCAATCTCCGTAATCCCGGTTTGTTGCGGCCACAGTGTAATTCCCGCCCTCAGGGCTTCGAGCGCACAGGCGAGGGTGACAAAGATAGAGGCGCTTTCAATATATCCCGTATTGAATGTGGTTGTGAGTAACGGTACGGTCTCGGCCCGTCCACCCAGAAGTACTTTTAGTGCGTCAATTACTTTTCCGTCTTGTCGGTTGCCCTGTGGCGCCCAGAAAACGGTGTCGATTTGCTCTGGAGCGAGTGACGATCGCTGTAAGGCCCGGCGACAGCACTGTTCAAGCCCTTCGGGCGAGAGTGCGGCTTCACCAAACGGCACCCCGTCCTGGTTCATCGCATATCCGAGGACCTCGGCCAGAACTTCAGCGCCCCGTTCATGTGCGGACGTCATTGTCTCCAGAGCAACCATTGCCGCCCCTTCACCCAGAACTTTTTGCTTTTCGGATTCCCAGCGAATGCGGTAGTCCTGTTCCTGCGAGCCTCGGTACAGAAAACCCATCAGATCGTAATTATAATAGGTCTGATCGTATACTTCGTCGGACGCTCCGGCAAGCATGCATCGCGCCTTGCCCCGGCTGAGAATATCGAATGCATACGCGGCGGCTTGTACCGCCGCGTGGGGGCCGGGGGAAAATGTCGCGTTTGCTCCCTTGAGAACAAGAGCATTGGATACCCAACCGGCCGTAGAGTTTGCGGTTATATTGGAAAACGACGTGATATCCGGTTCGTAATTGTCGGATGCAAACACGCTGTCCATGTGAGCGGTTTCCGGAGGCCCGTTACATACTCCCATGCTGATACCGAACTCCTCGGCATTTCTTCGCGAAACCTTCAGTCCGGCGTCGGACAATGCCAGTGAGGACGCGCCGGCGGCGAACCGGCTTATCTTGTTCATGCCGGAAAGATCAAGCCGTCGATCGATTTCCGATGAACGAAAATCCGATACGAGACCGGCAAGTTGGGATTTCATACCCTCGAGCCCGAGTGGCACAATTGAAACCAGACCGCGTGTGTTCTTTCGAAGCGCCTCGAGATTGGCCCTCGTGCCCAAACCAAGTGATGATACCACCCCCGTGCCGGTAACGACAACGCGTTCCTGCTCGTCGTTTCGAGCGGGAACCGGATAGTCCCATTTTGTTATCACCGCCGCAGCATTGTTTCCGCCGAACGCATAGTTGGCGGAGATGAATGCATCGTACTTCTTTTCTCGTGGCTTTTCCGGCACATAGTCGAGAGCGCATCCGGGCCGTGGTTCTGAAAAATTGAGTGTGGGCGGGACAAACCTGACCGGCGATGCGGGCCAGACACCGGGCATTGCGCAAAAGCGCTTTTTCCATGTCTTCGACAACCCAGAAGCCGGCCGCTTCCCCGACGTTCAGCCCTACCGGCAGAGAAAACGGCGCGGTTCGCTCGGTCGAGGTCGCTTTCAGACCGTTGAACCCGGATACGTTGGCTACACAGAGCGTATCCGCCCCGCCGACAAGGACAGTGTCGTAGTAGCCCCGGGCGATCAGCATCCGGGCGATCCCTATGGCGGCGGTTGTCGATGAACAGGCGGTCGTGGTAAGCCACACATCTCCGGCAATTCCCAGCGAGCGGCACAGCGCTTTTCCGAATCCGTAGTATTGAGCCTGAAGATTCATTCGTTCGTCAAAGGGGCGGTCGGCTTTTCCGTGTTTCCAGGCGTATTCGGCTTCGGCCGAACGCAAGCCTCCATTGCAGGTCCCGAGCACCAGGCCGATATTGTCACGTTGGGCGCCCGCCTCGGAGGGAATACCCGCGGCTTTCATTGCTTGTCGAGCCGTAATGAGCGCATAGTGAATGTAGGGGTCGTCAATTGCAGACCGCTCCTCCGGCGTCAATTCTTCGAGATAGTTCTCCAGACGGATCTCGCCGACTATGTCGGTGCGGAAATTTGACGTGTCTATTTTCCGGGCGGGATTGAGCCCATGCTTGCCGTTTCTGAGAGATTCCAGTATCTCTTCGGGGCTGTTGCCGATTGGACTCAATACTCCCATTCCGGTGATTACCGCCGCCCCGCGTGCGCCGCGACGCTGAAGGGGTTTGCCGACCGACACGGCACCTTTCTCATATGTCAGTGGCTCGAGGTGAGCGGCATGACGGTCCTTCTGCAGCTTGAAAAACTCCTTCCAGATCGTGATGAACTGATTGTAGAGTTCGTCCACTCCCAAAGTTGGATGTTTGGCGACAACATGGGCACCATTGTAGTGCTTCCATTCCCGGTCGATAATGCGGCCCTGTTTTTCGAGCCGTTCCCAGTGCACGGACCCCGGATAGGGAGTGAACAGGAAGAACTCCGACGTTTTTATGTTCGCCCTGGTGTACAGCTCAAGAACTCTGTCCGCAATACCGGCATCGTCCCAGTCTCTGCCGACTGCAAATGAGCCGAAAAAGCGAATGCCGCGATCTTCGAGCATCGTAACCAGATCAATCAGCATCTGTTGCTCTTTTCGGCTTCCCTGAATGGCCCGGATCGAAACTGGGTCGACATTCATGGTGCAGTAGAAGTTTCTCACTCCCGCTTCGGCAACAAGATCCAGAAAATCGGCATCGGTTTTCAGTGCCATTGTGGAGGAAACGAAATACTTCTTTCGCAAAGGAATCAGACTTCGCAGCAGAGCCTTTGA
>CAZEMW010000060.1:0-926 GCA_964513105.1 uncultured Fibrobacterota bacterium | reverse complement strand
CCTTTGAATACTCGAGAATTCTACGCTGCGGAAAAAAAAGCGTGTCGTCCGCGAGGTATACGTTCTCGAACTTGAGGGTTTTCACCTCTTCCACTACCTGCTCTATCGGGCGAAACCGTATTCGGCCTCCCATGTGAGCCGGAATAGAGCACATGGCACAATTGTATGAGCATCCTCGGGTCACCTGTACCAGGTCTTCATCCCAGTCGTATGAATCCTTATGGTAGAATATGTCCCGACGGGGTATGCGCATCTTTGAGAGGTCAAAGCGGCATCCCCCTTTGTACCGCGGCTTCAGCTCACCTTTGCGGACGTCGTCGAGTATGGTTTCCCACGTCGGCTCCACTTCACCAATATTGACCGAGTCGGCATGTTTGAGGCACTCTTCCACCATAAACGAGGGAAAGAATCCGCCCATGATTGTTTTTGTGCCGCGTGCCCGAAATCGGTCGGCAATTTCGAAGGCTCGGGTTGCCTGCGGGGTGAAGCAATTTATGGCCACAAGGTCCCGCGGTGAGTCATAGTCCACCGGATCACCAGCGTTATCGTCGATCAGTTCGATCTCAATATCGGGAGGGGTCCACGAAGCCATTATCGGAATGCCCAGTGAAGGGGGCGTGGTGAAATCGCCGAGGAAATAGTCGACCATGCTGCGGTCGAGCTCCGGAGTTACTGAGAGAAACTTTTCGAATCGCGGATAAACAAAGGTTACTTTCACGGCATCTGTCTTTCAACCGAGTTCAATTGTGCTTTTTGCTGCAGGTGTGGCGGGGGTAGAGGAAACAGCTAAAATACGGTGTCGGAATGGAACCGGGCAATTTCCGGTCAAAAAGTCACTTATCCTTTCTTTGATCAGCCCCTGCATTGGTCCATTTTCGAGTGTCTGTCCGAAAACCCTCGAAAACGGACGCCGAGTCCCGATTTTA
>CAZEMW010000059.1:0-10319 GCA_964513105.1 uncultured Fibrobacterota bacterium | reverse complement strand
GTCCAGAATGATACGCTCCAAAGAGCGGAATATATCGTAGGCGAACATGCACTTGCCTTCGTTTGTCTCCGAGCTCTCGATCAGAAGCTGGACCGCACGTCCGAGATTCCGCTGCCCAAGCCCTTTCTGACCAAACCGATTGATAATCACCGGATCCTGATTGAGCGTATCGATCACCTCGGCCAGAGTTTTGATGCTCTTTTCCCCGGCGACTTCACCGGCAGCCAGTTTCAGTGTTTCTATCGGTGTCAGTTTTTCGGAACGCGGCAATCGCGAAAGCACCACCGAGACCGACGCGGCATAGTTCAGATTCGGATCCTGGTGCAAGATTTCGCTGTTGAGAGTGGTACGAGCCTGTGAACCTACCGCATATTGAGTGAGGTTCTTCTGAAGCCGGTAGTTGGTGTTATGGGACACGTAGCAGATTCTGCAGCGGTCCACAATGGGAGCTTCTTCTTTTTCCGAAAGAAAGCGGTTGAACTCGGAATTATTACTCGTCGCGATAATGAGCGAATCGATCGGCCACTTGAACCCGTCAATTTCAATCGTGCGATTCTGAATAATCCCGAGGTATACCTGCACGAGGTCTTTCTTGTTCTTGTAGATCTCATCACTGAAATGGATTCCGCCTCCGGCAACCCGCGCCAGAGCGCCTCGTCGAAGATCGAATTTGTACGGATTGTTGGTGTCGGCGATATGCAGCAGACGTTGAATCGACTCTTCACCCAGAAGATCCACCGCCGATGAGGTCATCTTATCTTTGGCCGGATATTTTCCGGTGAGAGTACCGAGGCTTTCGGACAAGGGAACCGGAATCACCTGGATGAACTTCATCATCTCGTCGATATTTCCGTCGGTGTGTTCTCGAATCTGATCGAGAATGTACCCACTGCAGGCCCCCAACGGACGGTAATCGTCATATATGCTTTCCAGCGTCTTGTCGGAAAAACCGAACTTCTTGCCCAGAAATTCCCGACTCTGATCTCTCGTTTCCATGAGGTTCATTCCGAGCACCGTTGGATCCTCATAGGTCTGCGATTCAATAGTGCCGAGTTTTCCGTACCCCCCGATTTTGTCAAGGTTCACAAACCGAAAAGTGTACCTGCGATTCTTTGGATTCGTCAGGAATTCACGATAGCGATCGCACAGGAACTCGACAAAAAAGGTCTTACCGTTTCCCGGCTCACCGACGAGCACATATGCCATCTCAGCCGAAGAACCACGTTCGGCGGCATCTTTCACGTACGATACGAAACTATTGATCTCTTCATACATGCCGATAACGTGTTTTTTACCACGTCGGAAGAGGAGAAAATCGTAGGTGCTTTTTCCGTTAACTACTACTTTTTCAATGCCGCCTTCGATAATCATTCGGGCGACGCTTTGAAACGCATTCTCGAAAGAACGATCTTTTTTCTTAACAGCTTCGAGGTGCTGAACCAGGGTGTCGGTTCTTGCTGCGGGCATTGTTCCTCCCATACTTAAGGGCATCGAAGATTGGGTATCATATGTTGAATGAATCGAGTAAGATCCGTCGGTATTCAGTATACCATGCTTTCATTCGGGATGTAACCCCGGCGGCCGTGGGGTACCGTTCGTTCAATACTACGATGGCGCGGTATAAGATGTTGTCGTTGCTCAGGGTGCGTAGTGTTGCATAAACCGGTGGTGGTACTGTAGCTTTAAGAGGTGCCGGCGGTTACGGTTTTCAGGACGAGCAGGGCCCCCCGGGTCTCGGGCCGAACGCAATACAGAGTTCCCGGCTCGGATTCCATGCTGCCGAATAGAAAGCGGTTTTTCTCTGATACCTGACGAATCCGCACGGCCACTCCTTGAGAATAAGGACCGATACAGTTGACCGACAAGTGCATCTTATCCTGAAATCGCCGGGACGAGGTCCCAATCTCCGGCTCTGTCGGGTTGGAATCTCGTGTCTTTGAGCAAAACGCAAAACAAAAGTAAGCAGGCCTAAATGAAGCACCCGATCACTCGACCGGACAGCGATTATCCGTTCCAGGCTCACCAGCCCGTCAGGTGGGTTCCTTCCCGGGAGGAGCCGATGGAAGATATCCTTTCCATCACCCGCGACCATGGTGTAAAAGGCTCCTATGTTCTGCACAATCCCCGGGATCAGATCAATACCAGTCGCAGATACCTGGATCGAATCATACTCGAGTACAAAATCGGTCGAAATCGCTACCCGCTATTCACAATCGGCGATTTCTTTGAGGTCCCGTATACGTTCGAAGACAAGGCTATGGGAAACATAATGGGAGACCTGGCCGAGCGAATCTCCCGACGCATCACCAAGTACTTTTTGAAGCATTTTTCGAAAGAAGGTGATACCGGGGGCATTTTCGACAAACGGTTTGACCCCGCGCACCGAAACAACTTCATTGTTACGCATACCGATACCTACGTATTGAAAATCGAGCGCTATCCCAACCTGGTAATCCTCAAGCGCACCGGAAAGGGGAAATACGGGTATGAGAACATAAAAGAACTGGACGGGTTATTTGATTATCGATACCAGAAAAAACGTCACATTCTGGTCCTGGAGAGCAAGCTGGATAAGATCAACGTCAATGATCGCGAGCTTGTCACAAATCTATTCGAACCGCTCTCCAACTTGATCGGCGACGCCACCTTCTCGTACGTTCTGTTTTCCGACAAGGAATCGATATTGACCAGGAAAGATCTGGAACGTCGCCGGCAACTGCGCCCGATTCCTCGAAAAATCTTCGAAACGCTACGCAGAGAAGGGATTGGGGTGCTGTATTTTACGTTCAATGAGTCACGCAGTGATTTTGAACGAATGGCGCGTCATCTGATTACCCAATATCGGGCAATCGCCCATTTGGGTCTTGTCCTTCACGGCAAAATGGTTTTATCGGATAAAGAAATCGTATTGTTCGACGGGGGCCAGACACCGCACCTGAAATTGATAAAGGACCGCCAGACCGGCATGTGGCGAGAAGTTGCGATACGTCACAAACGTCCGAAGCCAAAAAAAACGCAGTCTCGCTGACGATCGCCCCGGCATGGCGTTTCTTGCCCGGTATCGAGCGATCCCGAGCCAAGAACGCGATCAGCTCAAATTCGAGCTGTTTTCTGTTGGAAAACGGTTTTTGGGTCCATTTTGCCCAACTGCTTCGTCCAATACTCATCTTTGAGACAGGAACATCTTGTTTGCGACTTTTCGATCAAGTCGACTACACGCAGTTTTTTGAAGGAGCTTTGATGAAGACCGGATTTCTGATCGCATTGTACGCGTTGGGTGTTTATTTTTTGTTTTCTCTATCCTGCATGATGGTCTCTCTAAGTAACGGCAATCAATGGTGGATTGCAAAAAAGATTCGTCTGGGCGCCCTTCTTCTTTCTCTATCCCCCACACTCATGCTCGGGTGCCCGCCGCCACCAACTGCCGAGTCCCAGTCGTTTTCGGACGACCTTGAGGAAAACGATATATCAGTATCCCCGGCAAAGACCTCCGGATCGAGGACCTCATTGGAGGTAAACGCTGAAAAACCCGACTCGCTCATTCAGATTACTGAACCCTCCCTCATGGATTCAGTCATAATGCTTGACCTGTTCGCGGGCGACAGCCTGATGATCAAAGGCCGGGCTATGTTGGACAGCCTTGACCGACCGGCCTTTCGCCTTCTGGGGGCCGGCGACTCAGTTGTGCAACAAGCAGACCTCGAAATGGATGAACTTGGCTCTTTCCGAATCTCGCTGGACCAACAGCTTCCGCCGGGTGACTACCAGCTCGTCTTTTCAGATTCATCCGCGGCCGGTGCACGGCGGATTGTGTGCAGCTATCGCGTCCGCATCTATTTCACCGGTTGTTACACCGGCGTAACATCCGTCGCCTCGTAACCGAAACGCTGATGTTAACAGACCTGATTAAGATACTGAGCGAATTGGTTCCAAGTTATTGTAATTCTTGCGACTACAGGGATACTTGCTTTGGGGGATGCCGTGCCGCGGCACAGCAGATCGGGCAAACAATTTCGGATCCCGATCCCATTCTGAAATACTACGGGCTTCGGTGATGCTACCCGGCCTCTGTAACGATCCAGTCTTCGCCAATCCAAAGACGGCGAATTTCGCATTGAGGGTACCGTAGTGCCAGAAATTCGCTAGCTCTTTGTAGTTGTTCAAGTTGCAGTTTTTTATCACCCGGGTTTCCCGCACAATCACAGTGCCCGACAACCGCTATGAGTCGTGAACCGTGCTTGTGCACCGATATGTCGATTCTTCCGAGTATGGAATCTATCGTGGGTAGATTGGTTCTCTCCGCAAGAATTTTGACCGGACCGGCCTCGGTGACCATGTCCACGTTGGGTATGGAAAGTTTGTCCCTGAAATACTCATTCACGGGGAATTGGGTCCGTCCATCCATACAGTTCACCGCGGTTCCAAAACGCCCTCCACCCTCCATGTCCGCCCCTCCTGATCCCCTTCTTGTACAGTCACATCTGCTTTCCGAGAACTTGACCGCGACAGTCAGATTACGACTTAATAAACAATATACGGTGATACATTCAGATTTTCTGCGAGACGCTCACCCCGCTTTAGATGCGAAAACTGTCTCATGGCGCAATGCTGAATCGGTATTTACCCCTTGTAGTGCCCGAAATAGTCGATTGTTTTGAGCAGGCCTTTTTCAAGTGGAACGGTCGGTTCCCACCCGAGGACATCGCGGGCGCGAGTAATATCCGGTTTGCGCTGACGGGGATCGTCCGAAGGCAAATCGTGGTACACTATTTTCGACCTGGAATTCGTTAGCTCCACCACCTTTTCGGCCAGCTCACGGATCGTGAATTCCCCCGGATTTCCGACGTTTATTGGGCCGATATCCTTCTCCTGATTCATCAGCCGAATCATTCCCTCGATAAGATCGTCCACATAACAGAACGATCTCGTCTGAGAGCCGTCACCGTAGATGGTGATTTCTTCATCGTGCAAGGCCTGCATAATGAAATTGGAAACCACACGACCGTCTTTGGGATGCATACGCGGCCCGTAGGTATTGAAAATCCGGATAATTCGTATGTCAACACCATTCATACGGTGATAGTCAAAGAAAAGAGTCTCGGCAACACGCTTTCCTTCATCATAGCAAGACCGCACCCCAATGGGGTTGACTCGTCCCCAGTAGTCTTCGGTTTGAGGGTGAACATCCGGGTCGCCGTACACTTCGGAAGTGGACGCCTGGAGGATTCGCGCGTGCGTTCGCTTCGCGAGCCCGAGACAGTTGATTGCTCCCATGACATTGGTTTTTATTGTTTTAACGGCGTTGTACTGATAATGAACCGGGGAAGCGGGACAGGCAAGATTGTATACCTGATCGACCTCCAGCAGTATCGGCAAGGTGATGTCATGCCGTATAAGCTCGAAATTCTTGTAATCCATGAGATGACGAATGTTTTCTTTTCGCCCGGTGAAATAGTTGTCCAGACAGATCACCTCGTGGCCTTCACCTACAAGCCGATCGCACAAATGTGATCCGAGAAACCCGGCACCTCCGGTGATCAGTATGCGCTTATACATATCCTTCTCCCCTCCCGTTCCGGTGAATGTGCAGGGCGTTCAAAAAGCATACCGTAGTTTCCGATGAAAAACCATACCGGTCGATTTCTCGGACAGCGAAACAGCGCGAGAAATTTCGTTCCCCAGGCACTCAGGTAGTGCTCATAACACTCTAAGCCGGCAAAGCCGGAAGATCAAAGATCGAAAATCAAAGATCAAACAGAAAATTCCTTTGTCTGACAAATAATACGCTAAAACTTGTGCTGAGCGTGCCGAAGTGAAGCGTGGATTTGTCAGACAGACAGTCTAATATACGTGGTTTTCGCACAACGCGTGCGCGGATGGTAGCGGTGTTTCACACCGAATCACCTGAAACAGCCATTGTTTCAGGAAAAAACACCCTGCACGCGCCCGATTGCCGTTTGCGCGCCCTCAGGACCGGTTTCCATGCCGGCACACCCGTTGCATTTCCCCACAAGTGAAAACCGTAAACGGAAAAGCCGCAAAAAACCGAACGGCTTTGGAAGAATAAATAAACAAAGGAGGGTATCATGGGATCACTCATTCGTTACGAAAGACCAACTTCGCTCGCCAACTGGATGGATGAGCTGTTCAACGGAAGCGTTTTTTCACTGGCGGACCGGGATATCAGCAGTGCGCGATGGCCCCGGGTGGACATAGTCGAAGAGAAGGATGGATACCGGATCAAAGCCGATCTTCCGGGTCTTGAAAAAGACAACATTTCGGTAACCATGGAAAACGGTACACTGACCATTTCCGGTGAGAAAAAGGAAGAAAAGAAAGATCACGAGAAGGAACGATACTATCACTACGAACGCAGTTACGGATCGTTCTCCCGGTCGTTCAGCCTGCCCGAAGATGTCGACCAGGAACATGTAGAAGCCAACTACAAGAACGGTGTACTGGATGTGAGACTCCGCAAGAGCGAGAAAGCGAAACCGAAAGCGATTGAAGTGAAAGTGCAATAAGATACGGGCAAGGGCAATCTTCGGATTGTTGAGAGGAGAGGACCGAGGAATCGGTCCTCTCCTCTATTTGTTCGATTTTCCGGTTTTCTCAGTGGATTTCTGATCTTTTCATATCGCCCCGCGAGTAGTAGAGCAGCACTCGTGCTACCGCCAAACTCCCTCAAGCCGAACCAGAATGAGTGGCCCGCGATAATTCCCTCCCGGGTGAGACCGGCGACGCTGGTCCTTGAGCCCGTCGAGCGAGAACTCAGACGGGACCGTAATGGGGTGAGTCTCGAAAACTATCCACGGCTTGGCATGCTCTCGGAAAACCGGGGGATGGAAAGGCAGTTTTGCGTAGAGCGCAACGGTTGCTCTCGAAGGTGCGGTCCGAATTTCGATGCTTTCCGTATCTTCCAGATAGTAGCGTTGACTGACACGATCACGAATTTCCGCTCGAAGACCGATCCGGGCACCTTGCCGTTTTCGGCTTTCATATTCCGCCTCGGCCGCAACACGCCATGGAATCTCCAGGGGCAGGCCGACCGTATCATCCGTGGGAGTAGTCGCCCCGAAAATGCTCCAGTTAAGACGAAGCGGTCCTCTGCCGTATGTGCCGTATCCCGCCGCTCCCCAATAGTGGCGGAAACCCTCCGATATTGTGTCCAGGGTGATTTTCACGACCTCGCCCTCAATATTGACCCGCTCCCATCCCGGTTCGTCGAGAAAAGAATAGAACAGTCGGGCTTTGAATACGGGTTTTCGCCGATCGTCATAGCGCAGACCAAAGTGCAGTAGCCTCTGATGCCACTCACGCGAGGAATATTCGACCCGGGTGGCTTTTTGATAAAAAAAGTGATCTCTCGGTGAAATCCGATACCGCCAGGCGGCACGCGCATCTCCATATACTCCCCGGTAGACCGGTATGGAAAGTTTTGCCCCGAAGCCGGTTTTGTAGTTACTGAAAGCCCGGACATACATTGCGTAGCCAAATCGTTCTGCTTTGCTCGTATCGTATATCGACGCTTGGGCGTAGGTGCGCGGCCGGATCTTCGTATCGCGATGAAGGGTAAGCCCCAGGCGCGCGGTCGAGGTGATTTCCCGAACAGCGGTGAACTGCGCGGACCAGTCACGATACTCTACCGGGGTCTGGAGATCCTGGTAATCATCATGGAAATCAAGCTGCATGTCCAAATCTAAATGGAGACCGGAGAATCCTTTGGACGCGGATTGCGCAATTCGATATCCTCTGGTATGCAGCGGTGAATAGTAATAGGGAGTCACTCCCCAGTAGCCGTAGCGATAGAAGGCTCCGTTCAGAGAAATGTAAGTAGGCTCATAGTGATACGCAAATGCGACATCATGTGCCAGGCCTTCGGAAGAAAAGGCAGGTCCGGGTCCGGGCACCCGGGCCGAATAGTCCGCCCATAATGAGTCGAAACGATCCGAGTAGGTGTCTAAGTACCGGTAGCCCGCGGTTAGTCGCAGCGGTATTTTCGGTACATCCAGAGACGTTTCAAAAAGAGTGAAGTGATCACGATTCGGCAGATTTGGGTCGTCGAGCTTGTTCAGAAGCGGCTCTCCTGTTTCTGCTCCGATAGAGGCGGATGTCGCAAGGATTGCCGTGTCCGAGGTATCCGGCACACCTGAGTAGCGTCGACCAAACGTCTCAAGACGACTGCGTGGATATCGGTCGCCCGGCGTGCCCAAAATGGTGGATCGAAAATTCCACGAATCCCACGGGAAAAGGACGTTGTAAATCGTGGTGTTGTATCCGTCCAACGGGATCCCTATTCGATATGGGTTTTCCCCGGATCCGTAGGCGAACGTACCACAGAAAAAAACAGCTATGCCGAAAATGGTTACAATTCTGTTCGAAACACTCAAAAAATCCCCCCTGCTCCTATTCCAATCGAAACCATTTGTAATTGTCTCGGTGCGGAGAGCGTTATGTGTACCAGAAGAGGAGCCGTGAGATAGAAACGCCGGCGGCGAAGGGACGGGCGAATGCCGCCGGACACTCCAAACTCGTTTTCGGTGACCGCGAGCACTCGGCCGGCTCCGGAACCGATTTGGATCATTGTGTTGGCAACACCTGCCTGGAGATCCAGGACAATGCCGGTCGGATGAGAGTATGCTCTGAATACTGGAGACAGGTGTTGCATTGCAGTGAGCACTTCAAGATTCTCACGAGTCTTGTGGCTCATTCGGCCGGACAGAAAGAGTGCATTAAGGTGAACCCGGGGAATAGGGACGGCAAGATCAACCTCCAGCCCCGCGCCGGGGAACCAATTCCACAGCTCACCGCTTTCGCCGACAGGAACAAGGGCGGCACCAAGAACGCCCAAACGCAGGGAAAACTCGGGATTTCCGGGATTCGGAGCGTCCGAAGCGAGTGAAGCGCTCGAAAGAATTGTGAACATTAACAGGCAAATACACGACTGTAGAGCAGTAGGTCGTACAATTTCAATGGGTTTCATAAGCTGAGCGTAGACCTGGCAAGCCTGGAATCAGAGTTCAATCGGCCGGGGGATCGGGTAAAGAGCCTGGTAGCCTGCAATCGTGAAGAACTCATTAACGCAAATACCGCGGAAGTACCGGATTTAATCTTTAAGTGGCGTTTGCGCTGTTGACAGCTCTCCGTGTATTGAGTATACTAACAGGCATATTTGTGCATATTTTGTACTATATTACTATTATAGACTTAGAGAATATACTACCGACCGATTGGGAGGTGTTATGAAAAAGACCTGGATTGGCGTAACTGCAGCCGTTTCTCTAGTGTTTCTGGTTGCGCGATCGTCGGGTACCGTTGTGTTCCAGGATAATTTCGAATCGGGCGCTCAGTGGGTAAAGGCCTCCTGGTCCGGTGACGTTACCACCTCGGTGGAAAATGGTACATATACCGTTGAAAACGCTACTGAGTACATCGGTGGCGTACAACACGATCTTGCGGGTGGATCGACTTTTACGTACAGCGTGGACCTTACGGTCCTTTCACAAAGCTACAACTACGTGGGTATCTACTTCTGCGGCCAACCCGGACTGACCGGGTATCTGTTCACCGTCCATGATCAACAGGGGTATACGATTGCCAAGTTCGCCGACAACACCAGTGTTGAGCTGGGTTCCGGAAGAAATTCTTTCGTGAATCCCAAATCGAATATCCTAAAGGTGAGCAAGAGCGGCAATCGAATGAATTTCTTCTGCAACGGCGCATATCTTACCTCAATCGAGGACGACTCCTATGCATCGGGAAATAACGGGCTGGGGGACGGTAGCGGACAAAAAGCGGCTTTCAACCAGGCGAACTACACCGATGAGTACGAAATGGGCAGCCCGAATGATCACTTTGAAGACGATTTCGACGACGGTGACATCCAGGGGTGGCTCACGTGGAGCCTGGGCCATCAGGCCGTGACGGAATCCGACGGTGTTCTTCAATTTGAGGCCGGTCAGGCGGGGAGCAGGTCGATCGTGATCACCAGCGGAATGTACGAAGGTGCACCGGTACGAGTAGCCGCCACCCGCACCGGAGGAAATACCGACGGATTTTACGGCCTAATACTCATGAATATTCGGGACACCGTTCTTGAAAACGGCTCAAACGGCTGGGCATACAGTTCATTTGTAGGCCAGGTAAACGGATCACGAAACCGTGCCGCGTATGTGCTTCAGACCGGAGTAGCAATTGAGTACACACCGGTACCGGCCAGCGCCATAAAGGAAAACGGGACCGACACCCTCGAGTTCACCTCGGACTATCAGTTCAAAGTAAATGGGTCGGTGCTCCCCAACATCGATTACGGTACCCCC
>CAZEMW010000058.1:0-10352 GCA_964513105.1 uncultured Fibrobacterota bacterium | reverse complement strand
CGCTGCAGGAAACGTCAAGTGACCGGCAGAATGTGCTGGACTCGGCCGCGCAAAGAGTGCAGAATCTTATCGAAAAACTGGAATCGATCCAGTAGTTTGTTGTTTTCAGGGGCGACGGTACAGGGGATACTATGGGATCATCGTCTGAAAGTGTTCGGGTATACATCAATGGTGACGAGTATCCGATTAAAGGCGATGTTGATGTTGAGACTACTAAGTTGGTTGCCGAATATGTCGACCACAAGATGGCTGAATATCAAAAGAGCATTGCATCGAGAGATAAAGTTAAGACTGCGGTTTTATCAGCTCTTAATATCGCCGGTGAACTGTTCGACTGGAAACGCAAGTGTGAAGCAGCAGAAAAGGAATTGAATGATATGCAGGAGAGGGCCTCATCGATGTCGGAACGAATCGAAAAGGTACTCCCGCACTGATAATTGCTGAAGCGCTTTAATGTGTTAGAATCCGCTTCCTGGAAGCGGTCCAGTCAGATTGATCCTTCCAAGTTTCTCCCCGCGGCCCGCCGGTGCGCGCAAGTGCATGGTGTACCCACCCCCTTGATGCCGATTTGATGGCATTTTCGAGACGGTTTAACCGTTTTTCGGATCACTTAGCTTTTCGATATAAAGCTGCGCAAAAAATCTATGCTCACCAAACGGCTAAGAGGATGAGTCTCACGACGATACTCTTTGGATTAGTCCACATGCCGTAAGAGCACCCAAAAGATGATTTCACACGGGAGTCCGTGTTTTTCCGATAACAGCGTCGTCCTTCGGGATGATTTTACAAATGGGAGGAATGTGCCATGCAACCTGAGGTGTTATGGGTTATCGCCGGAGTAGTATTCGGCGGTGCAATGCTTGGTTTGGGTTTGTTCTGGCGTTCGGTAATTGATCGAGGATATGCTGCAAGGAAACAGGCTGAAGCGCAAAAGGAAGCGGAGGTCATTCTCAACGAAGCTCGCAAAGAGGCCGAGTTGCAGAAAAAAACCGCCATACTTGAAGCGAAAGACGAGTGGTTCAAGGCAAAGCAGAAATTCGACAAAGAAGCCGCACGCACAAAAGACAACCTTCGATCCGAGCAGCAGCGATTGAAAGAACTGGAAATCGATCTTCGCGGGCGGGAGAGCACGGTCGAGAAACGGGAAACTGAGTTTGCCGCACGAGAGAGTTTTCTCAACAACAAAGAAAAGACTCTTCGGACGAAAGACGCCGAGCTCAACCGACACATCAATCCCCAGAATTATAAACACGAGCGAATGGCTCATATGACGCAAGAGGAGGCGAAAAAAGTACTCCTCGAAAACCTGGAGAACCAGGTTCGGTATGAGAACGCTCAGATGATCAAGGAACTCAAGGATCAGGCGCGTAACGAGGCCGACAAAGAATCAAAGGAGATTGTTCTTCAGGCCATACAGCGCTGTGCCGCCGATACCACGGTGGAGTCCACCGTGGCGGTAGTACATTTGCCCAATGATGAGATGAAGGGACGAATCATAGGTCGTGAAGGGCGGAATATACGATCGTTCGAAGAAGCCACGGGCATCGACGTCATTGTTGACGATACCCCCGAAGCGGTTATCCTGTCAAGTTTTGACCCAATTCGTCGTGAAGTCGCACGTATCGCACTGGAGAAATTGATTGTCGACGGCAGGATACATCCAAGTCGCATTGAAGAAGTTATCAAGAAGAGCGAAGCCGAGCTTCAGAAGAAAATGAAAGAAGCGGCCGAGGAAGTCATTTTCGAGTTGGACATACACGGGCTGAAACCGAAGCTGGTGGAGATGCTCGGGCGATTGAAGTACCGTACGTCATACGGGCAAAACGTGTTGCAGCACAGTAAAGAAGTCGCTGTGCTGAGCGGACTTATGGCAACGGAGCTGGGTCTGGATCCGAAGACGGCGATTCGTGCCGGACTGTTGCACGACATAGGAAAAGCCATCGACCGGGAGACCGAGGGAACACATTCTGAACTGGGAGCCGAACTCGCATCGAAATTCGGCGAGAATCCATTAATATGCAATGCAATAGCGGCGCATCACGAGGATGTGGCACCAATATCACCATACCCGGTATTGACCCAGGCCGCCGACACGATTTCAAGTACCAGGCCGGGAGTGCGTAGAGAAACCCTGACCAACTACATAAACCGGCTCACCAAGCTTGAAGAGATTGCCGATTCGTTTCGCGGGGTCAGCAAAGCGTATGTTATTCAGGCGGGGCGCGAGATTCGCTGCATGGTTGAGCCCGAGAATATTTCGGATGCACAGGCGCAGGAAATGGCCGGTCAGATAGCAGTCAAAATTCAGGACGAAATGGAATACCCGGGACAAATCCGGGTCACTATTATTCGTGAAAGCCGATATACCGAATATGCGAAATGAACACCGTGTGCCGCGGGAGAAAACTAGTCGATTGTGCCGGGCAACAGCCCGGTCGGGTATCGTTTTTTCGTTTCGATACCCGACCTGTCGCTCAATTGGGCCGCTTGAAGGGGTTGTATGAGAATCCTTTTTATCGGGGACATATTCGGGAACATCGGGCGTCGTGTTCTCGCGGAAAATCTTGAGCGGATTCGTGAAGACCATAAAATCGACGTATGCGTTGCCAACGGTGAAAACGCAGCGGGCGGCCGCGGCATTACACAGACGTTGTCGCGGAAAATGCACAAGTATGGTGTGGATGTTATAACCGGTGGAAACCATTCGCTGTCGAACTCGGATGCTACGGCGGCAATGGAGTCGGACAATACACTGCTTCGTCCGCTTAACCTGCCCCCGGGGAATATGGGGTCGGGACGGTGCGTGTTTCGTCTGCCCGACGGGCGAAAGTTGGGCGTTATCAATCTGATTGGGCGAACCTATCTGAACGAAAAACCCGATTGTCCGTTTCGCGCCGGCCGATTTGCCGTTGAAGAAATGGTCGACGAAACGAGAATCATTCTGATCGATATTCATGCGGAGACCACCAGCGAAAAAGCGGCGCTGGCAAATTACCTTGATGGACGAGTGAGTGCGGTGCTGGGAACACATACGCATGTGCAGACCGCCGATGAACGCATTCTTCCCAACGGAACTGCCTTTATTAGCGATGTGGGAATGACCGGTCCTGAAGACTCGGTGATTGGGATGAAAAAGAATCTGGTAATTCGTCGTTTTCTCCTTCAGACGCACGTGCGGTTCGAGCCTGCCGGCGAGGGACCAATGCTCAATGCGGTTGTGGTTGATATCGACGACAACAACGGTAAGTCCCGGAGCATTCAGCGTATTTACGAACGGCTGGAGTTTCAATAATGCAGGACGACCTCGGATTCTTACCTCCGAACGTGTGTGATCATCCGTATACAATAACCGAAATCAATGCCGGTGTAGCCTCACTCATTGAATCTCATAACACGCTTGTGTGGGTTGAGGCCGAGGTCTCGAACTGGCGCCGGGCTTCGAGCGGGCATATCTATTTCAAGCTCAAGGACGCAGACAGCCAGGTGCCCGCGGTCAT
Organism: uncultured Fibrobacterota bacterium; assembly: GCA_964513105.1. Classification (GTDB taxonomy): domain Bacteria; phylum Fibrobacterota; class Chitinivibrionia; order Chitinivibrionales; family CAYFVL01; genus CAYFVL01. Next base: position 6,855 of record CAZEMW010000058.1, on the reverse strand, counting down.
GTGGCGTAGCACCGCGCAGAAACTGAAATTTGATCCTTGTGACGGCGACGCGATCATGGCGATAGCCTCCATTCGGGTGTATCGACGTGGAGGGTATTATCAGCTTGACGTTCATCGTCTGCAACCCTCGGGAGTGGGGGCGTTGTATGCCGCTTTCGAAAAATTGAAAGCAAAACTTGAAGCAGAGGGACTCTTCGAGGCTGCATACAAGAAACCGCTGCCCGAGACGGTGCATTCGCTGGGGGTTGTTACCGCAAAGAGTGGGGCGGCGTTACGGGATATCGTCAAAGTGGTTGCGTCTCGATCTCCGCGGACCAGTATTCTGCTTCGGGCTGTTCCGGTCCAGGGGGATCAGGCTCCCGGTGCCCTCGTGCATGCCCTTCGCGAACTCAATGAGCATGGCGGTGTCGACTGCATCATTGTGGGCCGGGGGGGAGGATCCATAGAGGATTTGTGCGCCTTCAACGATGAAGCGGTTGCGCGAGCTATTTTTGAGTCCGATATTCCTGTTGTTTCGGCTGTCGGCCATGAAGTGGATATCACCATCGCCGATATGGTAGCCGATGTTCGAGCTCCAACACCTTCGGCAGCCGCCGAGATGGTGGTACCCGACGATCGTGAGGGACGTCGGTACTACCGCGGGCTATGCGATCGGTTTTCGAGCATTATGACACGATACCTTCTCGAGGTGCGTGCTCGCTGGACCAGACTGGCCGCCTCGGCGGGGCTTCGTCGTCCCGCCCGAATGCTTGCGGAGAATCGGCAGACACTCGATCTGCTCTCGGCCCGGCAGGGAAGAAGTATGGCTGTCACGTACCGACACAAGCACGAGAAACTGATAAGCATTTCCGGGAAAGTCCATGCACTCAGTCCTCTGGCAACGCTGGGCAGAGGTTTTGCCGTGGTGGAAAGAGATACCGGGAGACCGGTGCGAAGTTCGTCTGAAATTTCCCCGGGTGATCGGGTACGGATTCGATTGCACGAGGGGGAGGCCGACGCCGACATAGTGGAAACACGGGGCTGAACAGTCGAATAATCAACCGAAGTCTTGCAGTTGTTTAGTTGTCCTTAGATTTTTGACCCGGTTACCGAGCAAGGTCGAGGTATCCGGCAACGGCCGGACCAGGAGAGTGCGATGGCAAAAGGGCCTTCGTTTGAGAAAGCAATGCGTGACCTCGAAGAGGTCGTGGCAAAACTGGAGGGCGATGAACTGACTCTTCAGCAGGCACTCGAATACTTCGAAAACGGGGTGAAACTCATGCGAGTATGCGACACCCATCTGAAGAGTGCCGAAGGCAAGCTGAAAGAGCTTCTCCGAGGGGAAGATGGGGAATTTGTGGAAAAGGTCCTTGGTATTACGCTGGAATCGGTGGTCGGCAATGAAGAATTCGAAAATTGACGTACAAGAGTATCTCCAAAATGCGGCTCGACTGACCGAGGAGACTCTCGAAAAGTTGCTTCCACCCGAAGACACCAAGCCTGCGTCCATACACTCAGTGATGCGATACAGTGTATTTGCCGGAGGAAAACGGATCCGCCCGGCCGTGGTTCTTGCCTCTCACGAGGCGTGCGGTGGTGCGGCCGACAACTCCCGGGCGGCACTCGCAGGTGCGGCGCTTGAGATGCTTCACACCTTCTCGCTGATGCACGACGATCTTCCATGTATGGACGACGATGATTATCGTCGCGGGCGACCAACGGCGCATCGGGCATTCAATGAAGCCATTGCGGTACTTGGAGGTGATGCCCTTTGTATATATGCGTTTGAGATCCTGGCCGATGTCGGAAATTGCATGCTGATCAAGGAAATCGCCCAGGCATTGGGAACCGGCGGTATGATTGGCGGTCAGGTCGTGGATATTGAGTCTGAAGGAAAAGAGGTGAACCGCGAGGTTGTCGAGTATATCCACCACAACAAGACCGCGGCACTGCTGAGAGCAGCGGTACGGACCGGCGCCATTCTTGCAGATGCATCATCGGAAACCCTCGATGCGCTGTCTTCTTACGGAATGAGGATTGGTCTGGCATTTCAGGTGGTCGACGATATCCTCGATGAAGAAGGCACTACCGAACAGTTGGGCAAAGATGCCGGCAGTGATCGTGAGCGAGGCAAAGCAACATTCCCGGCGGTAAGCGGCATGGAGGAATCGAAGCGGTATGCGCGTTGGCTGGTTGAAGCCGCCACAGACGACATCTCTTTTCTTGGGGAAAAGGGTGGCGTACTGATCGCTCTGGCCGAGTACATTCGCACTCGCATTTCATGATCGGCCATTTGAGCAGAGATCCGGATTCGGCTTTTCTGGAATTCACTTGTCTTCGTCCAGTGCAATGCGAAGTCGCAAATGCGTCGATTCGCTCATCCGAATCCCGTGCCGATCACGATCCGGGAAATCCCCTGCTTTATCGGATCGCTACCGATACCATCTGATCTCGATAACTCGACACCGGCATATTCCCGATTCCCGAAAAGGGAATTCCACGGGGTTTGGAAAGGAAAGAACAGTGCGCATTACGGTAAACGCTGCGGAGCGTCAGGGCGAATTCAATCATTTCTGGAACAGCACCGGTTTTACACCGGCAAGTCTTCTGCTGGACGAGGACATGCGGCAGCAGCTCGTTTTCTGGGGGGCTATTCCTCGCAAAGGGATTCAGTACGTTCGCATTCATTTCCTCCTGACCCTTCTGAAGGCATCAGGCCTGAACACCCAGAACCCGCGTTACGACTGGACCGATTTCGATTCGGGAATGGATGCACTAATCAAGAACCGGCTTCGTCCCATCTTCGAGGTGATGGGAAATCCTTCGGGCTATTTCAGTGATTTCAACAACGACGGTCAGTTGCACGCATGGCGTCGGATGGTCCGCGATGTAGCGCTTCACTGCATGCGACGTTATGGTAAGGAAGAAGTTGAGCAGTGGTATTTTGAGACATGGAATGAGCCCGACGTTGGATGGTGGCATCAATGGCCGCAAGATACCGGTTCGTTCTGCCGGTACTATGACGCCTGCTCCGAGGGGCTGCTTGAGGCTAATCCGAAGCTTCGGTTTGGTGGACCCGGCACCTGGCGATCGGAAAAACCGATGTTCGTGGATCTGATGGAGCACTGTGATCAAGGAACAAACTACTTCACCGGCGAGTCAGGGGTTCGAATCGACTTTATTTCGGTGCACGTCAAAGGAAGCTTTTCGTGCAGAGAAGATGTCGATCCGAACAGTCGAATGATTATCGAAAAAGAGCTTGCGGCTCGCGATTACCTGCGGGAACATCACCCGGACCTGGCGGACAGACCATTCATGAATAATGAATGCGATCCGATAATCGGGTGGGGTGCGACGCATACCTGGCACGGCAGACCGTACTATGCGGCCTACAACTGTAAGGTGATTGGACAGCACCGGCGTGCCATGGTGGAAGAACGAGGGCTGGATTATCCTATTCTAAGCAACGACAATGGATTTCTGGGGGAGTGGGGGAATCGGACCATGATGACCCGGTTTCGTCCTGACGGCGAGGAACCTCCGAAAGACGAGTTCGCCCTGGTCAAAAAACCTGCCTTTGCACTCATGGAGCTTTTATCCCTCATGGGGGACACGGCAATCCATATAGACGGTCTTGAAGATCCGCTGGGCGATATTGGTGCCCTGGCTACCGTCGACGACGACGGCAGAGTCGCTATTTGCATCTATAACAGCACCGATGCGGTCAATCAGTCCGGCGAAGACGAGATTGAGCTGGAGATTGCCGGTCTACCAATGAAAAACGGGCGTATGGTGCACTATCGGGTCGATGCCAACCATGGAGATGTGTTTGACCTGTGGCAGAAAGCGGTCCAGACGGGTATCAAAATGGCGATACGATCAGGTGGGCTGGTCAAGGAGATCAGAAAGCACCAGGAACCGCGGCACCTTATTGAACCCACTGATTTTAATGCGGAAAACGGTAGCGTTTCACTTAATTTCACGCTTCCACGGCCCGGGGTCAGTGTTATTCTGCTCTGTCCCGAAACGCCGAAAACCCCGGCGGTTCCGCAGGGAATCGGCGCCCGAACCTACAAGGGAATGACTGATGAGGAAGAAGTGCTCATCTGGTGGGAACCGTCGAATTCGCCGTACATTCGCACGTATGAGGTCGCATTTTCAGAAGAACAGGGCGGAGTGTATTCCCGGGTAAACGAAGCCGATCTGATTTCTTCTGCGTTCCTTCATTTGCGGAAAACGCGCTCCGGTCGCGGTTCGTACCGCATCCGGGCAATCGACTACTGGGGAAAAACGGGGGACTGGAGTGCACCAATTGTGGTCTGAATTTGTTTCGGTGACTACATAGTCTTTTCGTTTCCGAAAACTACATTTATTGAATTTGATAAGAATTGAGGGCCGGTCGTCTCTACGATGAATCCGAGCCCTTTTTTTTAGTGATTTCGGGCATGCTTATCGCTGTTTTCTCTTTCTCTATTAGAGGAGACTATCTCGATTTGCCCGGAGGCTTGCCCGGTCGCCCCAAAGATCAATTCACCACTCCCGTACGAAATCCTTATATGGAGACCCGGTTATGGGGTCACTGTGTTCTGCAATACAAGCAATAAAGGAGGCTCTCGTATGCGATGTGCGATTACCACTCGACGAACCCGGATTTCTGACGGTATGAAAGAGGTGATTGCCAAGAAGGTAGAAGGTTTTCAGCGATTGGACGATACCGTTCGCTCCTGCGAGGTCGTCGTAGACAAGGAAGGTGTCGCAAATGAGCTGGGACTTCGGCTTCATACGGGTAGCGGTATTCTCTACGTTGATGCTCGGGCGGAAAATATAGGCAAGGCATTGGATAAGGCGGTTGAGCGCATGGAACGTCGTCTGGCGAAACGCTCCGACAAAAAAGTTGACCGCCGTTTCAACCGACTCCCGATCAAGGAACTCGAACCGGAACCCGAACTGGTGTTGAGCCGGTAGCAAAGAGGCATGCGGCCCCGGCTCGAGGGCCGCATGCTATTGAGTGCCTTCTTCAGGCCGAAATCGCAGGTTCTTCCCCCGAGCTAATCCGGGACTCGATAACGGGGGAGGCGGGACAGGTACTATTTCTTCTAATTGGAGTCTGTCCGAAAACCCTCGAAAACACCCCGCTCGATGTCCGTTTTCGGGAGTTTCCGGACAGGCACTAGTAGAGCGTTTCCGAAGTAACGTTACTGAATCGGTGAGCGATCAGTGGGGCAATCGAGGCGCGAATGAGGAGAATACTGGAAGTATTTGACGATTGAGCAACGAAGACTGCGCCGCTGAGCGCCAGCGAGATTGTAACGTTATTTTGGAATCGCTCTACTAGTTAACCCCGATACGACCTTCTACGAATCATCCCCACAGGTATTGCAGGTTGCAGGCTTTTCAAGGTGAGACTGAATTGAAGCTTCGATTTTCGGTATCAATGACGACACCGGACGTGCCCCTTCATAGACGACCCCCTCGAACAGGGCTGAAGGGTACGAGTGAATGCCGTAATTCGAAGTTTCGGAAATGGTCTGTTCTATCATTTCGGTCACTGCCGGAGATCGCAGGTCTCGCGTGAATATCTCCATATCAAGGCCGATCAGCCGGGCGGAGGATACTATCTGTTCCTCGAGCCGCTCGATACGGTATCTCTCATCTTGCGGAAGTGTGATCTTCTTCAGTTCCCTCCTCAGTTCGTAGAATTTCCCCTGCAGGTGAGCGGCATACGCCGCACGCGCTCTCAGTCGTAGAACGGGTTGGCCGGACAGAGGACGGATTTTGGTGAAGACCCGAAGTTCACCATTGGGGTAACGGTCCAGCAGCGTATCCACCATCAAATCCATCTTACGTGTGTACTTACATTCAAAATCACCGTAAACCACCATCTCGGCAAGTGCTTCCGGGCCGCCGCGCGAAGGATAGCCTTCGGTCTTCGCCACTATGCTCGAAGGAAGGAATACTGAGTACTCTGCCCGACGGAAAACGTGTCGTCCCGCATAGAATGCACTCACCCCGATGCCAAGCAGCAGGAGCGCATACAATCCACGCAGTACGAATCGAGTCTTCTTCTGCATTCAGGCCTTAGATCCCGTTGAGCTTTATGGAGCCGTGTTCAGCCAAAACAGGCTCGGGTGAAAGGTGTTGTTAATATCGATCTTTCTCAAGCCCCAAACAAGTCGTGTGGCCGGTACTTCAGCGCCGGCCCGGTTTTCCCAACCATCTTCTGAAGTGCACCTTCCTGAACAAAAGCTCGGGCCATGTCATCAAGCCTGCAATGAGACCCGGATCCCCTCAGCGCTTCGTATTCTCAGTCCAGGCATTTCCAGTCACACTGAGCCACGGGTTCGCTCCGGTTTTGACAATCCCATTGTGTGGTGAATTCGGGTTGGCTGCAGGTCTCTCGCTCTTCCTTGGTGCAGCAATAGTTACAGTCACAGGTGCATCCGCTCTGGATTAAGACTATTCCCGCAAATACCAGTAGCACGAAAAGCTGCTTCACGTTTCGCTCCCTTGCTGTTTGCCTTCGCTTTGTAGAATTCTGGAAATCATTTGCTCGAATCCCTCGGATGATAGTGCCCCTCGTGCCAAATACCCATTTACGATGAACGAGGGGGTTGATGAGATCTCGAGCCGCTTGGCTTCGGCAATAGTTTTTTCGAGCATTGTTCGAGTCTCGTCGGACCGCAAATCCTGCATGAACTGTGCCGTATCCAGTCCGATATCGAGAGCGACATCACGGGCGAGCCTTTCGGTGGCGGCGGCTCTGATTGTCGGCTCCGTCCCCGGTTCGGGCAGAGACGGAGCTCTTTTGAAAAGCTCATATTTCATCTCATTCGCCCGATTCTGTAAGCTCGCCGCAAGGTATGCCGATGCAAGCAG
>CAZEMW010000057.1:0-10443 GCA_964513105.1 uncultured Fibrobacterota bacterium | reverse complement strand
AATAAGAGCCATGGAATCACATAGCTCTACCAGTCCCAAAGCGGCAGTGTGGCGGGTACCGTGGCGCCCGACCTCTCGCAGGTTGTTGGAGAGAGGAAGAAGAACGCCAAACCGGGTGATAATGCCGTTGTCCAGCAAAACAGCCCCATCATGCCCCGGAGAATGTTCGTCAAAAATACTGTACAGGAGTGCATAACTGGGCTTTGCATCTGCTTCGATTCCGCCTCGCACATGCCGTTCTATCGCTTCACTGCCCTGCAAAACAATCAGAGCACCGACCTTGTCTTCAGCCATGGCCTTGACTGTTTCGACAAGTTCATCGACAAACCCCGTATCTCTCGGTACCCGTGGACGGAATCCTCCGGGGCGCCACGAAGCAAGATGCTCAAAAGTTCTTCGAATATCGGGTTGGAAAATAATAACCAGAACCACCAGGGCGGCGGCGATACCTGCCTGAAACAGCATTGCGCTGAGATACATGTTCAGGGCCTGAGTAAGTACATACAGCCCGGCGATAGCCCCCAATGCGATTGCTACCGAGCGTGATGCACGCCGTCGGAACCACACGAGGAAGAGGTACACGATAAGCCCTATAACCAGTATATCCAGGAGGTCGGCCGATCGGACATTTGAAAGAAACTGTTCGACCTGGGAAATAATTGTCCTTCTCATTCCGGCCTCTTCCTCATCGGGTGAACACAAAGGGTGCCCACCGGAAAGAATGTGCGAAAAGCATGCCGAGTCTCACCGTTTCGGAGTTGTCCGGCCTGCGCTATTCGGGAGATAATCCAACATTCAGTGGCTGCTCGGAAAAGTATGAACTGGAACAACCGAGCTTCGCTATAATTCGATCATAGTGCGAGAAGATTGTCGGACACCACACTAGCCTGAAAAATCAAACGGCTTCAAGCGCGACCTCACTCCGGTCTACTACAACACCTATTTCGTTTGCCTGCGGGTGCCCGGCTTCTCGAAGCGAATCGAGAACGCGGTCCGTTTTCTCGGGCGGCACGCACATCAGCAGCCCTCCCGACGTCTGCGCGTCGAGAAGTACCATTCGAATATTGTAGTCCAGACCGCTTGAAAACCTGGTTTCATCTTCAACGAAGCTTTGATTGCGAAAACAGGCTCCCGGTATGCAGCCGAGATCAACAAGATCGTATGCACCGTCAAGCAGAGGTACCCGCCTCCCGTCGATGCGAATAGTCACGCCCGAAGCCTTTGCCATTTTCAGTGCATGTCCCAGAAGACTGAAACCGGTGACGTCGGTGGCACACCGGATGCCGAATTTCCGCATTATGTCGCCACCATCCTTATTCAACTGCATCATGTACTCGAGGGCCCGACGGTAGTGGGATTTCCGTGCCTCTCCGATGCGGGCTCCGGCGACAAGTACACCCATACCAACCGGCTTCGAGAGAATTAAGCGGTCACCCGGCTTCGCCGCTGCGTTGGAGATTATTCTGTCGGGATGCACGGTTCCGGTCACTGCCAACCCGTATTTGGGAGGATAATCATCGATAGTGTGTCCTCCGACGATAACGGCACCGGTTTGTGCAACCATGTCCCGACCGCCGCGCAGTATATCCCTGAGCACCTCCAGCGGTATCCTCGAGGACGGAAACAGTACAAGGTTCAGTGCGGTTATGGGTGTCCCTCCCATAGCATAGACATCGCTGAGAGCATTAGCCGCCGCAATTCTGCCGAATTCGTACGGATCTGAGCATATGGGAGTAAAAAAATCCGTTGTCTGGACCAAAGCGACATCATCGGAGATCCGGTACACTCCCGCATCGTCATGTGTCTGGATATCGACCAGAAGATTGGGATGCTCTACGGCAGGAAGGTCCGCCAGGGCCGCGGACAGTTCGACAGGCGATAGTTTCGCGGAGCAGCCCCCGTATTCGACGGTTGTAAGAAGATCAAACGACATTAGAATCCCTTTTCTGATAGAATTGAATCTCGATTCCCGCCTCCCGGCATTTTGATGCGACCCGCGATTTGTCGTCGACGTCGATCTCCAAGGCCATACCACACTCGGAAGAAACCTCTTTGGGGACCGGTACAATTTGGTATGGAATTGACGCTTCGCGGCACAAGCGTTCTGCTTTCATGACCCGATGCACCGACTGAAACAGACAAAACGCTTTAGCCATATCCTATTCCAGTTGTTGAAGCGCACGAACAAGGTACTCAAAATCATCGACGGTATGGTAGAGTCCGGGGGATACCCTTACTGTGCCGGAAGATGTTCCAAGCGTCTTGTGGGCCATAGGAGCGCAATGAAGGCCTGTTCGTGTTTCAATTCCGAAAGAGTCGTAAAGTATCCTGCCGGCTTCGGAGGGGCTCAGACTATTGTGAACAATTGAGAACAGTTCGCCCTGTGATTCGACCGATTGGGCCTTCAGAACACGCCATTGCGGCAGGGACTCGACCTCTTTGAGCATATCCTGAAACTCCTGAAAACTATGACACGGTTTCGGTCTGTTGGCGAGTGCCGCGCCCAGCCCAAAAATACCGGCAATGTTTTGAGTTCCCGCTTCGAACCGATCCGGCGCAAAAGGCGGCATTTCATAGCTTTCCGATCGGCTGCCGGTTCCGCCGAGTATCAGCGGGGCTATCGTGTCGATATTCTTCACAAAAAAACCGCCGGTGCCGGTAGGTCCCAAAAGTCCCTTATGTCCCGTGAAAACGACATAATCCAAATCGGTATCGTCTACCGAGAGTGAACGTCCTCCCAACATCTGAGCGGCATCAACCAGCAACGGTATTTCACCCAGGACCTGTTTGATCCGTGATATCGGCTGCACCACTCCATTTACATTGCTCTGCGCGCAGACGATAGCCAGAGAACATGGTTTCCGGAGTTGCCGACCGATACGCTCTGGGATTATGCAACCGCTCTCATCGTGCGGCATGATGTCATATGATGCTCCACGGGCCTCACATAGAGCGGTCAGGGGGCGCATCACAGCATTGTGCTCCAGGGGTGACACAAGAATGTGAGCTCCCGATGTAACCAGCGAGACAAGCAGAATGTTCGTCGCCGTGGTTGCATTGGACGAAAACAAGACATTCTCGCAACGGACCGTACCGAGGTGTTCGGCAAGAGAATATCTGGCATCCTCTACCCCCCGCGTCGTTTCAAAGGCACGACCATAGGCACTACGTCCATATGGCCCGCCAATTTGATTCAAACTGCGCGCAATCGCCGCGGCAACTTGAGGCGGTTTGGGAAAAGAGGTCGCTGCATTATCAAAGTAGGTGTTGTTTATCGATTCCATCATTCCAGAAAACTGCTCGTTTCACCAAGCCCGGCACAACGCAAGGCATCGTAGCACAGGCATTTTCTCACGCGTATAATTGTGAGACAAAAAAACTATCTGATTGACCTCTTGCTTTTGGAACTTTGAGCCGGGTACCGAGCGAAGCCGAAATGCCGAGGCATCCGGCCACGCCGGATCAGGGCGTAATAACATGTCCCGCACTGGAGAGCGCCTGAAGAATGTCATACATGTTTGAGATGGTTCCGGCTCCGACCGCTTCCTTCTTTTCATAGAAATCCAGACAAGTACCGCACACAAGAATCTTTACCCCAAGCGATTCCAAATGACGCAAGGGCTCGACAACGGGTGAATTCTTCAGGGCCAGAAATATACCGGTATTGTAGAACACAATGCTCTCGGGCAACGGCTCAACATCTTTGATGGTATTGACAAATGCCTTAGCCAGAAGGACCCCGAGTTCTTCGTCCCCCATACCCATTGTATTTCCCCGAAAACAGACGGCATGGCGGCGAGCCGGTGGTGCTTTGCAGTAGGATTCGGCATCGGGATGCGAAAGCTTCTCATCAGCCCCCCGGGTTACCACCATTGTGAACACGTTGCCGGATTTCTCGATCTGAACACCGGCGCCATTATCCTTCAGAAACCGCTCGACATTGTCTTTCGAAGTCTCGTTGTCTACTTCGACCGTAAAACTCTGTCCGGGGGCAAGTTTTTTCAGCGCCTTCCTGGTAAGAATCAGGGGCTGAGGACACAGCATACCTTTTGCATCGACCACATGCTCTCCCATATCACCTCCTTATGTACCCTTCTCCTCGGGGACGAATTGATATGACCGGTTCAAACAACGCGTTTCTGTAATATAACTGAATACCGAATGCCCCACCCGGCGCTATCGATACAACAAAGGATATACGAAAAACAGTAGTGCCGGTACCCCCGCCGGCCGTCTTACTCGACTGATCGCCGCGACAATCGATTCCACCGTCCTTTTTCTTGCGCTGCTCCCGGCATTTCTACTGGCCGGAGTGGGGGCCGGGTTGGAGAACAATGGTCTCATCGCGGCAGGGGTTCTTGCCGGTCTGGCGGCGATTCTGGGACTGCTTGTATATCAGACAAAACTGCTCCTCAACAAGGGTATGACAATAGGAAAGCGCATGATTTCTGTACGGATTGTCGCCAACGACGGAGACTCCCTTGGTTTCGGCAGAGTAATCGGTCTTCGCATTATGGTACCCGCCTTCATAGGGTCGGTGCCGCTTCTGGGGCCGATTTTCTCTCTGCTGGACGCCTTGTTCATTTTCCGGGAGGATAGAAGATGCATTCATGATCATCTCGCCGGCACAAGCGTTGTGTCAGTCGATACTTCGGCTCCGAGTACCTGACGCAATACAAGACCTTCGCCATGTCACCACACAGCCGGTTTGAGCGACAAGCCATGAGGAAAATCAAAACCTATTTTGAACAATCATGTATTCCCCCCGGGCCTGCATCCCGCCGGGGGGTTTATACTTGCCAAGGTGAACATACATTTTCGTTTCTGAATTCTACAACCCGACTCCGCAAACCGCTTTCTCAGAACTGAAAACGGAATCCCGGCGTTCTGTTCCGGTCGACGCTTTCATTGCCCGGCCGCGGTGAGCAGTTGTCTCCCTGTTGGCTACCACCGCCCCAAACAGGTAACGCCTGTCCTTAATGATTACAGATACTCAATTCATGTTGTTTCCCCAATCGAGCATCCGAACATCCGGAAAACATAAAAACGCCTTTCCGCAAAGGTCAGGGAAAAATCCTGACCCCCGGCAGATGCCGGCACACGCTTTGCGCTTCAGCGAAAGCCTGAAAGCAATGCTGGTTTGTACAAGCGAAAGGATGGCGCAAATGGATACACCTGCCGTCAAAGAGATTACGACTTCCAAAGTGTGGTTCTGCAATGCTACCGAATGTTCCTACAACTCACGTGAAAAATGTCACGCCGTTGCCATTACGATAGGGGATTCTGAGGGTTCTGCTTTCTGCGATACACGGGTCGAGGGCCAGTCGAAGGCCGGAGTGGAGCAGGCCGAGGGGCTGATTGGTGCATGCAAAGTAAGCGACTGCATCTTCAATGAGGCACTGGAATGTGTTGCCCGCGGAATTCGAATCAAGAGTGTAGAGAACAACGTCGAATGCCGAACTTTTCGTCGTCGGATTTGAAGCGGCACTGAGGTGAACGTTGGAGCTTTCACTACCGAGGAGGTACTCGGCTATGACGAAAACAAAACGCAGCGGCTTAAGTGGAAAAACGTTGGAACAACCCCATAATGGGCAAGACAGAGTACGCTGCGCAGTTCTCGGAATTATTGCAGACAAGCCGACGAACCCGGATACCTCGACAATCCAGGTAACCGGATACCTCGGCATTTTCCCGATTAATGATCGGGACTCACTTCGGCACTTCGGCAAGCTCACTTCGGCAAGCTCAGCGCGCCGCAGTGCATCGCAATACGGCGCTTCGCTCGGTAACCGGCTCAAAGGGCTTAGGTCAAAAGTCAAACACAGACAAAGAGTCTAAAGGAACACATTTATTATACCCCATCCCCTGAGTAAAACCTGCAAAGATGAAAGGCCGAGGGCAATCCGAGGCCGACATGAGGGAGGCAAACCATTCGGAGATGTAAGAAACCGTACGGAAGAAGATTCGCAGTTGAGAAATCAGAACGTACATTGGGATCCGATTAACACATACGGAACTGATTGCACAAGAATGTGTGCGGTTCCGAAGCGGAGGGGGAATGCATGCGTGCACAGAAAACCGCCGGGGTATCAAAGAAGCGCAACGCGCGAATGATCGTACATGATCCGGAACCCTTGCAGGAAAACACATCCACCAGGTTCAGGAGCTCCGAATCCGCAAAAAATTCCATGCTTTTCCTGAAACGCAAAAGCTCCGACCCCCAGGAACGCCAACTCCTCATTAACGGCATCCGTTCATTAGAAAACAGGGTACGAAAGGTTTTCGACGACTCCGAAGAATTATGAGAGTATCCCTGAAACCCGCCGTCGGGTTCCTGAAAGACATATTTGCCGAATGGAGTAAAGATCAGGCGTGGTTGTTTGCCGCCGCCCTGTCTTATTACACGGTATTCTCACTTGCTCCGATACTCATAATCACCCTTGCAGTGGTTGGTTTTTTCTTCGATCAATCAGTAGCCGCCAATGAGATCATATCGCAAATCAGGACGCTTGCGGGAGATGAAGCGGCTCGATTCGCCGGACAGGTAATCAGACAGGTCGGCGATCCACAGCAGGGACTGACCGCGACTTTGATTGCGGTTTTCACGATCATGCTCGGGGCTTCGGGGGTTTTCTTCCAACTGAAGAACGCGCTCGATCGAGTATGGGGAGTCGAGCCTCGCAAAGACAAGGCGATACTGAACATTGTAAAAGCACGCCTGATATCATTCGGCTTTGCCCTCGCTACCGGATTCTTGTTGCTGGTTTCTCTGGCAATCAGCGCGGGACTTGCCGCGGTGGTACGGTACTTCTCAGGGTACCTGCCCGGCGCCGATTATCTCTGGCAAAGCGTCAACATTATTGTATCTCTTGCAGTCATAACCTTTCTGTTCGGCATGATATTCAAGATAATCCCCGACGCGATCATTCGATGGCGCGATGTCTGGGTGGGAGCATTGGTCACCTCGGCCCTGTTCAATATCGGCAAGTATCTGATTGGCGTGTATCTCGGTCAGGCCACCATCGGATCGGCCTACGGGGCCGCAGGATCGCTGGTCGTGTTCCTTGCGTGGATTTACTACTCGGCCCAAATACTTTTCCTTGGTGCGGAATTCACCAATGTATACGCACGACGGCGGGGACGAAGTATACAATCGATCAATGAAGTGGTGGAGACACGGAAAACATAAGGTTCGGGGTTCGGGGTTCGGGGTTCTCCGAACCTGCCACAGATTATTTCCTGCCTGATACGACAAGTCGCGAGGGGGGGAGTCGGTGGATCTGCAGAGCCTTCCCAAGGTTGGCCCGTGCAATAAGAGATGTCATTTCCGGGACGGTGAAAGCATTCCGAACAGACATGCGGCCGTCTGAAAATGCGTAGCTCCCGCGAAAAACCAGCGAAGAAAGAATCGTCCATCCAATGTACGCCGAGGCGGATCGATGCAGATCGTTGAGCAGAACACCGCATGACACCATATTCCAGGTGCGTTCCAGAAACTCAACGATATCGGAATCACTCAGGTGATGTAAGAAATGATTTGCATAAACATAGTGAATTGGAGTGCTCCACCGCTCCAGATCTTTCCAGTCGGATTCCACGACCTTTACCGAGGTATCCCCGGCGCACGCGGATCGGGCGAATGCCGTTATTCTGGGATCATAGTCGACCGCAAGAACCGTCACCGGTACACCAGCGGTACGACAGGCAGAAGATATCCAAAGCGCGAAATCACCGCCGCCGGCTCCGATTTCGGCGATAGTACAGCCGTCGACATTTCGTCGAAGCATATCATTTATGATGTAACGGGTGAACAACATACGCGAGCGGTTGATTGTAGCATTCAGAACGGCAAACTGCTGAAGCGTTCGGTACAGAAGGGTTTTGTCCCCCGAAAAATCATCCATTATCTCGGGCTTATGGGCCCGATACGTTAGATCCGGAATGCCGAACCGAGAGGAAACCGTTTTTTTTCCTTTAACCGGGGGATGTTTCATGACATGCACCTTCTTTTAGATTCTTTGTCTGACAAATCCACGCTTCACTTCGACACGCTCACTTCGACACGCTCACTTCGGCAAGCTCAGCGCGCCGCAGTGCATCGCAGCACGGGTTTTGGCGTATTATTTGTCCACAAAGGTTCTTTCTGTTTGACCTTCGGTGACTGAGCGGCGCCGAAGTCTGATCTTAGACCTTTGACCTTCCGGCTCCGCCGGTTTAGACCCTGTTTATTCTGCGGATGGATTGTGGTGAGTGACGACAAACCTGATCCGGCCGCTCTCATTATCATAAACCGACGCGTCCGGTATATATGCCGGAATTGAGTCAACGCCGAGAATTACGTATTTTGTTTGATATCTGCCACAAACCAGCTCCAAAGGATGAACAACAACAATGGCTTATTCCTTTCTTGCGTCTATCCGCGGTGCCCTGACGGAGAAAACAGAAAAGAAAAACCTGAACAAGCGATTGTTCGCAATTGTCGCGCCGCGATATCAGGCAGCCACCCGAATTCTGTCTTTCCGGCGCGACCAGGCATGGAAACGCCGGCTAACGGATATGGTCTGTCGAGATGTGCCCGGAACAGTTGTCGATCTGGCCTCGGGAACCGGTGACATTGCGCTGATGCTGTCCCACCGGCTTCCCGGGGCAAAGGTACTCGCCCTTGACATTTCTACCGATATGCTCACGATACTGCGCGATCGATCCGATTCCAATCGTCTATGCGCCTCACTTGGAGACATGAGCCAAACCTGTGTAAAAGACGAATTCGCGGATGCCGTAACCGGAGGGTACGCTCTTAGAAATGCCCCCGACCTTGTCGATGCCGTCGAAGAGATCGGCCGCATGCTCAGACCGGGCGGTAAAGCCTATTTTCTTGAATTCTCTCGTTCCTCAAACCGGGTAGTTTGGTTCCTTGAATACATGCTTCTGAAAATGTGGGGAAACATCTGTGGTCTCATGTTTCATCGGGATCCGCGGGTTTACGGGTATATTGCCGAAAGCCTCCGGACATACCCCGATAAGAAGACACTTCATGAACTGTTCACGGCAAAGGGTTTCGAGATAACAGCTTCACACATGACAATGTTCGGTATGATCGAATTACTCGAAGTCGGCAAACGGTGAAGCCAGGCCGTTGAACCCTGGAATCGGTTTCTGTCATCACATATCCGCTATTCATTATAACGCAGCATAAGCCCATGGATCGCCAATCCCGCCCCGAAGGCTACCACAAGCAGGTGTTCATCCGAAGTGATACCGCGGTCCAGCACCTCCTTAAGCTCAAATAAAACGGTGGGCGAAGACATGTTGCCGTAACGAGAAAGTATTGAGCGCGACAAATCCATGTTTTCATCGGACAGCCCGAGGCCTTCCTGAATATTGTCAAGTATCTTTGCGCCCCCCGAATGTATGAGCCAATGCGCGATTTCGTCTTGCTGCAGCCCGTTCGCCGAAAGCAGCTCCCGCACGAAAGGAGGCACCAGCTCTCCCAGGACTTTGGGGAGCCGCGGTGTCAGGCGATTATGCAGTTGACCGTGTTTGTAGGTATAGCGGACGTCGTCGCGATATTCCGGAACAAACAACCGTTTGTCTCCAAGGAAGTCGAATCCGGTGTTTTCTTTCCAGAGAACCGCAGCCGCCGCGCCGTCGCCGAAAATCCCATTAGATACGATAAGACTGATATCATTTCCCATCTGAAAGGTCGCCGTGCAGACTTCAACTGAGATCGATAAAGCAACCCCGTCATCTTCGGCCGCGATCATA
This sequence comes from uncultured Fibrobacterota bacterium, assembly GCA_964513105.1. Classification (GTDB taxonomy): domain Bacteria; phylum Fibrobacterota; class Chitinivibrionia; order Chitinivibrionales; family CAYFVL01; genus CAYFVL01. The sequence goes on along the minus strand of CAZEMW010000057.1, from coordinate 678 downwards.
TCATGGGTGGCCTGAAGATTCGGAACCGCTCCGGCACAACCGCTTCCCACAAGATCATGTACTTTTGTCGAATCTGATAATCCAAGCTTTTCAACGAGATACGTTCCAATACCGGGGCACAGGTATCCCGTGCATGTATTTGCCACGAGCACCCGAACGTCGGCCGGTGTAATCCCGGCCTTCTCCATGGCATTCTCAGCCGCCTCTGCGGCCAGATCGACCGACCATTTGGAGAACCGTTCCATCCGTATGTCCGGGTCCTCATCTTTGAGTGACAGAAGTTCTTCCGCTCCGGCTACCGACAGGTGCCGTTTCCGAATACTCGGATGCTCCAGTACTTTTCTGAGGACCTCGAAACTGCGGGGTGATAATTCGTCGCCATAATACATACCGACCAACCGTCCAACCTCCTGCTGATCAATAGAAAAATCGGGTACCGACGTGCCCACAGAGGCGATTCTTACGGACGAATTTGATTTTTCTTTCACTGCTGCTCCCATCAGCCATTTGGCCGTGTTCGGTCTTCAGGCAAAGTTCAAGCCGTCAATTCGCCTTATTATGGAATAGACGCATATCACGTAACTCTATCTCTCGACCCGCGAAACAAAGTAAGAAGTGCCTGCCCGAAAACCCTCGAAAACGGACGTCGAGTCCCGATTTCAATCGGGAAGGTGCCCG
>CAZEMW010000056.1:6886-10471 GCA_964513105.1 uncultured Fibrobacterota bacterium | reverse complement strand
GAATTTGTGCCTTGCGGGAGCAATTCAGGTCGTTGGCATGTGTTTTGTTATAAGGTACTTCCCCTGAAGATCCAGCTCTCGCGGAGGAGACACTACGGAAACGTGGACGTTACCCTCACATAACGGACGCAAAGATGGAGTATCGGGTATGGAATACATTCGTTTGGGGCGAACGGGGCTGAAAGTCAGTCGTCTCTGTCTGGGAACTATGAACTTCGGTGCAACCGCGTCCGAGAAAGACAGTCACGACATAATGGATGAGGCCCTCGACAGCGGAATCAATTTCTTCGATACGGCGAATGTCTACGGCGGAAAAGGGAAAGAAGGCCTGACCGAACAGATCATTGGCAGGTGGCTGGTAGGTGATGCTTCTCGTCGAGACCATATCATCCTTGCGACAAAAGTATACGGGAGAATGGGAGCAGGTCCCAATGACCGCGGGCTCTCCGCATACCACATCAAAAAAGCGTGTGAAGAGAGTCTGCGCCGGCTTCGAACCGATCACCTCGATCTGTACCAGTTCCATCATGTTGATCGTGAAACCGGATGGGAGGAGATTTGGCAGGCCGCGGAGCAACTCGTCCGCGAAGGTAAGGTCATTTATTTCGGAAGCAGCAACTTTGCGGGTTGGCATGTCGCTCAGGCACAAGGAGTGGCGCAGCACAGGAATTTCATGGGACTGGTATCCGAGCAGAGCCTGTATAACCTTTCTCAAAGAACGGTAGAACTCGAGGTCCTTCCCGCCTGCCGAGAGTACGGACTGGGTTTCATTGCCTGGAGTCCCTTGGCCGGTGGATTGCTGGCGGGTACGGGAAGTGGAATGAAGGGCACCAGACGAACTCGACCAAAGATCCGTGAAGCAGCGGAGGATATGGCGTCGCAACTCGACGCATACCATACCCTTTGTGAAGAGCTGGGGGAGCCTCCCGCCCGGGTTGCGCTTGCCTGGCTTTATCGCAACGAAGCAGTCACTTGTCCGATTCTGGGGCCGCGGACGGTAGAGCAGTTACGAGATGCGCGAAAAGCGTTGTATCTCGATTTATCCCCGAAAACGCTGGGGGCACTTGATTTAATTTGGCCGGGGCCCGGAAATGCGGCTCCGGAAGCATACGCATGGTAATAATCGACTATTGCGAAGGAGAACGTTCATGGATCAGACGTTGAATATTCACAAGAAGGCGGTTGAGCTGAGTAAACAGGTTTTGCGCATGACAACCGAGGCCGGATCCGGGCATGCGTCCTCCGGTTTGTCTCTCGCCCATCTCGTGTCGGTGTTGATGTACAAGGCTATGCGGCACGATCCAAAGAACCCGTGGAATCCGCAGAACGATCGTCTGGTCTTGAGTGAGGGGCACGCGGTTCCAATTGTCTATGCGGCATACGCCGATCTCGGCGGGGCCTGCGGCAGTAGTCCCGAGGATGCCGCGTTTCTGCACCTGGCCGACCTGGGCGGTCTTCGTCACGTAGACTCGTGCCTGGACGGACACCCAAACCCCTCGGCAGGTTTTCCATTCTTCGATACGGCCACCGGATCACTCGGCCAGGGACTTTCACACGGATGCGGGATTGCACTTGCGGCTCGTATGAGAAAGATCTCCAAACGGGTGTATGTCCTGATCGGTGACGGGGAATCACGTGAAGGTCAAGTCTGGGAAGCCGCGGATTTTCTCGTGGATAATAACCTTCATGAGGTGGTTCCCATATTCAACTGCAACGGTCTTGGCCAGAGTGAAGAGGTCTCGACCCAGCAGAGTGAAAAGCGGCTGAGTACCAAGCTTTCCGCGTTCGGGTTCACGGTGATTCGCATTGACGGGCACGACCCGGATCAAATCGAGGACGCGCTTCGAACCGCCTCCGATGCACAGCGTCCTCATGCAATCGTTGCCCGGACGATTAAAGGTTGGGTAGTACGTGAATTTCAGAGGAAAAATTATCACGGAAAAACGCTGAAAGAGAGTATGCTTCCCGAAGCCGCGGGAGATCTTGAATCGGTTCTGGTTCGTCTCGGAGCAAGCGATGCCGACGAGACCGGCCTCAAACCTCCGAGGCCCTCGGAGAATGCTCCCGCAGGGGATAAAACCGTCGGTCGATTGAGCAACCCCGATTTCCCGTCGCTGCTCAAAGGTGATTCTCATCAGGCGGACGCTCAAAACGGGATCATGAGTACGCGTCGCGCCTACGGCCTGGCGCTTCGCGAGTTGGGGCGCCTCGACCCGAGAATTGTTGCGCTTGATGGTGACGTGAAGAATTCAACGTATTCCCAGTACTTTGCCGATGCATATCCTGATCGCTTTTTTGAAGCGCGGATAGCCGAGCAGAACATGGTGTCGACGGCCGTTGGTCTTGCCGCCGGTGGTGCAATACCGTTCGTGTCGAGTTTCGGCAAGTTCCTCGTACGAGCATATGACCAGGTGGAACTGGGACTGATCGCCGAGGCCCCGATAAAGATATGTGGATCGCATTCCGGGGCTTCGATCGGGGCCGACGGACCGAGTCAGATGGGACTTACAGATGTCGCGTATTTCTCCTCACTTGCCAATGTGCACCGTCGGGACGGAACGCCGGGAGTTGCGTTCTTCAATCCTTCCTGTGCGGTAGCCGCCTACAAATGTGTACAGAAAATGGTCGATCATCCCGGTGCGGCATATCTTCGTACTATTCGATCGGATCTTCCGGTGTTGTACTCTCCCGAAGAGGAATTCGAGATCGGTGTGGCCAAAACGGTTCGCTCCGGAAAGGACCTTATGTTCGTAGGGGCCGGATACATGGTACATGTTTGCATGCGAGCGGCCGATATTCTGGCCGAAGAAGGGATCAGTGCCGGTGTGATCGACTGCTGGTCCCTGCCGCTTCGGCGGGAGAGCATTCCATTCGAATCGACACGGCTGTTTCTTACCGTGGAAGACAACTACGGGAATGGGACAGGTTCCGCGATTGCCGCGGCGGCCGCGGAGCGTACCGACGGTCATAATGTCGTTAAACAAATCTATGTCGACAGGATACCACGCTCGGGCATTAGCCCCGAAGAGGCTCTCCGGTTTGTCGGACTGTCGCCCGAGCGTATCGCGACAGTTGCCAAAGAAAATCTACAGTCAATGTAAACCAGGAGGAAATATGAGACCACAGAGAGCCATGAAAACAACAGTATTCTCAAGTGCGGTACTGTTGATGTTGTCCGGCATAAACGCTCAACCCATGATTCGTGACAATGCTCGGGCAATGCCGTATTTTGCCGTCGGGTTCAACTACCTGCCGGACATGACGGATTTCACCGACGAATTTCCAGAGAACGTTTCAAAGGATTTCAGCGAGTTTGCTCCTTCATTTGGATTGGGACACACGATCTCATCTCGCTGGGTCGTCATTGAGAAAGAATTCGGGCTTATTCCCTGGGCCGACAGCGAAGACGATTCGCTTGAGAGCGAATACGGGATGGGATACGCACGTGGCGCAATAGGTCTGAACATCCTTCCACCAGACCGCCTGATAAAGCTCTATCCGGCAGTAGGGGTTGGGGTTCGGGTATCCCATCTGTCCGTACACAGGGGGGAGGCGAACTTCGACGATGTGCTCACACCGGACCGG
>CAZEMW010000056.1:1620-6876 GCA_964513105.1 uncultured Fibrobacterota bacterium | reverse complement strand
ACGTCGGACCTATGCTCGGACTATCCGTTCCGTCAAAGAAATACACAGATAAACGCAAAGTCCTCGGTGTGAAATTCGGGGTGACGTATAATCCCTTTGACAATGATTTCTTCAGCAAAGAGGGCGTTGAAGTGATTGATTCTCCCGAGACTCCTCGAATGCGGGTCTATGCCAATGCTGTCTTTGGGATTGACCGGCCGGCTCGTGGAAAGAAGCGGCACGAATGATGAAAGAGTAGACAACCCTGAGTGCGTAAACCGATCGTTTGAGTGAAACAGGCGCCCCGGACGTGCCGGGTGTGCCGAAAGGAGATACCGTCATGGCGGAAATTACCGAAAAACACTGTAAGCCTTGTGAAGAAGGTACACAGCCGCTGGATGTAAACAATGAAGAAATGATGTTGGCCGAGGTACCGGCTTGGGAAATCAACCGGGCCGGCGTACATTCCATTCGTCGGATGTTCAAATTCGACGGATTTCGGCAAGCAATCGATTTCGTTAATGAAATTGCCGATGTTGCCGAGGAAGAAAACCATCATCCCGATATCTGTATCTCATATAATGAGGTACCCGTCGAGCTATTCACGCACAAAATTAAAGGGCTGTCTGAAAACGATTTCATAATGGCGGCTAAGATAGATGCGATTGCCGGAAAACGTGAAAAGGACGCTTGATACGGCAATATCCGTGTGACAGGGTATAGTCCATAGATGTACAGCTAGTACTTTTTGTTCGAGAATGTCGGAATCTCCGGTTGATTCGGTCTGCCGGAGATGCCGACGTCAAATACGGATGCCATGAGCCGTCGGAAGAGATATCTTCCCCTTCGGAACGGCAGATCTTCGAAGGGATGGGCGCGGTGGAGACGGTATCTGGGAGGCGGCCTCTTTGATTGCAATACTTTCTCTTCTTCTCATTCTCGCCCTTTCAATTATCATAACCAGAATTGCCACAATCGCTCTGTCTCACACCGGGTTGTCTCGTGAATCGGCGCGTTTTCAAGCTCGCTCCGCCTTCACGGGGGTCGGGTTCACTACGAACGAGTCTGAGCGAGTAGTCAATCATCCGGTGCGACGAAGGATCCTACTGCTGCTCATGTTGCTGGGAAATGCAGGGGTAGTTACTGCGATGTCGTCGCTGGTGCTGACCTTTATTACCCCTACCCGTTTCGGGCCATTCTGGGCCCGTATTGTAATCCTGGTGGGTGGCCTGGCACTGCTTTGGGGTCTGTCAACCAGTTCGTGGTTCGACGCCCGTCTCTCCGATGTGGTCGATTGGGCTCTTCGACGGTACACCAATATCGAAGTGAAGGACTATGCGGCTATTCTGAGTCTGGCAAGAGGCTATCGTATTTCTGAAGTAAAGATTCGTCAGGGGGACTGGTTGGCTGAACGAATGCTGAAAAACTGTCGGCTGAAAGAGGAGGGGATAAATGTACTCGGTGTACATCGCAAGCGCGGGGGATATGTCGGTTCCACCGTGGGGGAGACCGTCATACATGCGGGAGATAGAATAGTTGCATACGGAAGAATTGATGCCATAAAAGCGCTTGAGGCTCGGAGAAAGGGAATAGACGGAGAAATTGCCCACAACGAAGCTGTTGCCGAGCAGAGAAAAACAGTAGAGTCCGAGAAACAGAAATAGACGGTGGAAGAAATCGGACACTGACGATTATGGTACAACAGACGAAAACCATGCTTGCCGGGCTCAGAAGGCTCTTCAGCCGGGCGGAGTGGTTGATTCATCTTCTGTCTCTTGGACGTGCGAAGAAAGACGAAAAACAGCGTCGCGGATTAATCCTGCTGCAGATCGACGGCCTTGCCTATCGTCAGTTTCTTCGCGCTTTGGAAAACGGGCGATTGCCGTTTTTGCGGCGCCTGATCAACACCGAAGATTACAACATCCATTCGTTTTACTCCGGAATGCCGTCAAGTACCCCGGGGGTGCAGGCCGAACTGCTGTATGGTCGAATGGGGGCGGTACCCTCTTTTGGGTTTCGAGATACGGATACCGGGAAAATGACTTCGATGTTCGATGTGCGAACCGCTGCGAAAGTGGAACGTGAGCTGGAGAGTGACGGCGAGCCGCTACTCGAAGAAGGAAGTGCGTACGCGATGGTATACACCGGGGGAGCAGAACGATCGGCATTCTGCCTCAGCCGTATCGGCCCGGGACCCCTGAACATGTTCGCCAGACCACTGGGGGTTGTTCTTACCACAATACTATATGCATCACGGTTCCTGAATGTCGCAGTGCTTGTCGTTGTTGAGCTCATTCTTTCCATTTTTGACTTTTTCCGCGGGATCGTCGGGCACAACAGCTTGAGCAAAGAGCTGAAGTTTATCAGTGCCCGGGTTGGTATCTGCATCCTCCTGCGGGAATTGGTCACCCTGTCCGTTTCGGTCGACGCGGCACGAGGGCAGAGAATCATCGCCGCGAATTTTCTCGGCTACGATGAACAGTCTCACCGTCGGGGGCCGGAATCACGATTCGCGCACTGGTCATTGAAGGGGATCGACGACTGTATCAAGCGTATCTGGGATGCGGCGCATCGATCGACTCGTCGTGACTACGACATCTGGATCTACTCGGATCACGGACAGGAACGGGTAGTTCCTTACAGACGGCTGAGACGCGAGAACTTCGAGGACAGCGTGCATCGCATTGCCGAAGAATTGGGCGTAGGGAAAGCGTATTCTATCGGCACCAGAGGCTCGATTCAGCGCAAACGGGCGGTTCTTCTCGGGCTCTCCAATCGTATGAAACGGCTTTTTGGGGTTACCGACGAGAACGACGACATCGATTTTACGGGCGTGGGTCCCGTGTACCATATCTTTTTCGAGGAACCGTTACAACGTCGACAGAAAGAGCAGATGGCAAAGGCTCTGGTCGAGAAGGCAAAAGTGCCGATAGTCATGTTTCCCGACAAAGCGATGCAGGCGATTGCCCATACTCATCGTGGGCGATTTCGTCTTCCGATGGAGGCTGCTGAGGTGGTTGGCCCCGAGCATCCTTTCTTGCCGGAAATTGGATATGACCTTGGAAGGCTGGTACATCATCCGGGAGCGGGGGAACTGGTGGTATGTGGTTGGGATGCCTGGGGAACCCCCATAAGCTTTCCGATAGAAAATGGTGCGCATGCCGGTCCCGGTTACCATGAGACTCACGGATTTGCGTTGCTTCCCGGCGATACGCCCCTTGCGCCGAATACCAGCGGATACATTCGTCCGAGAGAACTGCGAGAGGCGGCATTGCGATTCCAGGGACGTGCATCTCACATGGGCAGGTCGAAATCGCGTACCACCCGTTCTTCACGTGTCCTGCGGGTAATGACCTACAATACACACAGTTGCATCGGTATGGATGGAAGATGTTCAACGGAGCGGATATCGCGGGTGATTCAACGGTACGATCCCGACATCGTAGCGCTCCAGGAGATCGATTCCGGAAAAGAGCGAAGCGGATTGCATGATCAGGCGAAAACCATTGCTCATGAGCTCGACATGATGTATCACTTCCACCCCTCCTTTATCGTACGGGAGGGAGAGTATGGGAATGCTGTTCTGAGCCGGTTGCCAATAAATATTGTGAAAGCCGATCTGCTTCCCGGCCTTCGCGGACGAGAGCCGCGAGCCGCATTGTGGGTGGAAATAGACTGGCTGGACACCACTGTTCAGGTGGTTGTGACCCATCTCAGCCTTTTTGCCAAGGAACGCGCCCTTCAGGCTCGAGCGCTTGTCGGGCCTGATTGGCTCGGCAATGATCGCTGTGCCCACCGGTCTTTTCTTTGCGGCGACTTCAATTCACTTCCCAACACGGCCCCTCATCGCATAATCACTCGTCACATGCAGGACACGGCCGAAACGGCTCCACATGGAAATGGAAATGCACGAACCTTCATGGGAGTTGCGCGCCTGGATTATGTTTTTGCTTCCAGGGACATTCGGGTTCGCAAGGTGCAGGTCCCGAGAACACGCCGATCAAAACTGGCTTCCGACCATTCACCGATGGTGGTCGACCTTGAAATGAGATGAGCATGGAAATCACCGAATTGGCAGGTCGTTTTCGGGAAAAAGTAGCTTCGGCATGGGATATATCCCTTCGCACGGTGCGACGGATGTTGAGCAACTGCGGAATAGAGGCTTCTGCGGCCATTGCGTTTTTTACCCTTTTCAGTCTTTTCCCCTTGATGGTCCTTTTCGTGGCCGGTGCGAGTTTTCTTCTGGAGAGCCGAGAAATCCAGAACGAGGTGTTGCAGGTTGTCCTCAATTATGTACCGTCGACCTCGCGGACCCTGATTCGTGAAAACATCAATCAGGTTCTTCAGGCGCGTGGTTCAATGGGGGCCGTAGGTATAATCGGGCTTCTCTGGTCTGCATCGGGGGTGTTTAACGGTCTGATGAGAAATCTCAGCAGAGCCTGGCCAAACGCCGGATCCCGAAATATCTTTAAGCGGCGCGTGGAGGCGGTCGTTGTAGTTCTTAGCCTTTTTATTCTTCTGTTGCTTCTTCTATTTACTCAGACCGTTCTCGACTTCCTTGAAGGCCGGGAGGTGATCTTCGGCGTCCCGATTTTCGTGCCGGAGTTGATAAAGTTTGCTTCGCGCATGAGCGCGTATATCTTTACATATGCCGTGCTTCTGTTGATGTATCGGTTTGTACCGGATACATGGGTTCGATGGCGCGAGGCGGCTGCGGCGGCCGGTTTGGCTTTTATTGGAATGGAGTTGCTGACTACAGGATTTTCGATGTATCTGGACAGCGGGGCGGCACGATATAATCTGGTATACGGTTCGATCGGAACCCTGGTCTCATTTATGTTCTGGCTATTCGGTATGGGTTTTGTTATACTGCTGGGGGGATATGTCAGTTCGGCCTACGCACTCAACACACGGCTTAAGGATAGAAGCAAGAGAAATTCGGGCAGTTCTGAAGAAAACGGGACTTCCGAAAAAGGGGAAGAACAAAATGAGAACGAAGGTCGATCAGACTAAGTGCAAAACGGTTGGTGAATGTGTAAAGACATGCCCGGAGGTTTTTCATTTCGAGCCCGGAAGCAAAAAAGCGGCTTCGAAAGTGGGGAAAGTACCGTCTGATCTCGAGGAACGGGTTGTTCTCGCGGCCAAAAAGTGTCCGGAGGACGCGATTGTTGTCTGGGACGTATAGGCAAAACCCGGGATTGTGAGACTATTTCGCGAAGTGAGATGCACAATAATGAGAACATGAGCACACATCATCCCCTATCGCACTACCGGCAA
>CAZEMW010000056.1:0-1610 GCA_964513105.1 uncultured Fibrobacterota bacterium | reverse complement strand
CACATCATCACCTCTCGCGCAATAGCTTACGCAGAATGCCGTGCGTCGACTGCGAAACTTGGGCCAGGTCTAAAACGCGCTGGGAAATGGAGCAACTCTGTTCCGAAAAGGGAACGCGTATTGCTTGAGCCGGCTGGTCGGGGATTTACACACCCCGACCGAGGGATGAAGTCGTGAGGTCGACTCCGCAACGGCCCGATTTATGCATTATTTACGATTAGAGATCGACAATGGTTTCGGTCGTATTTTCAGGATCACGAATCCATGAGGAGTGGTCGGAATGCGGAAATAATCACGTCTGGTAAAGTATCACGTAAGCAGGTGGGGACATCATGTTTGATTCAGTATGGGCTGCAATGATCGTAGCTTTTTTGAAATTGGCGATTCTTTTTGTCCCGAAGGCCGAATATATCGAAAAGGTTGAGAATATTACCCCGGTAGAACAGAAAAATGCCGGTTTTGATCTGAAAGGCTGGGAGTATCGTTCGTTGGAAGGGACGGGGTTGAGAGTCACGCATCACTATTATGAATATCCGTCCGAAAACCCGTACGCCCCGGTCCTGTTGTGTATCCACGGCCTGCTGTTCGACGGTCGCACATTCCTCAATCTACGAGGTTTATCCGACAAGTTCACACTGATAGCATATGACCTTCCGGAGAGCTGTCCGGGATATACCGGAGCGATGATCAACTACTCGGAAGTTATCAGAGATTTTCTTCGGACAAAGCAAATCAGCCGGTATTCCCTGATGGGCGTGTCTTTCGGCGGAATCGTCGCGGTGCACACCGCCGCGAGACTTCGTGTTCTTCATCCGCCCGAAGCGCTCATTATCGTAAGCACGCAGGTAGCCGGTATCAATACAACCGACGGCAGAAATTTCCTTCAAAACTACCGGTGGATAAGTACCCTGCCGGACTATAAGTATTACTGGATAGTGGAGAAGATCATAAACAAACTCGATGAAGAATACGAGGATGATCGAGGAAAGCAAATGCAGAAAATGCTGAGGGTGCGACAGATTCAGTACTATCGGCAACTGGGCGCTTCGTTGATAGGTCACAATTCTCTCCAGGATGCACACGAGGTGAGTTGTCCGGTATTGGTTCTGCACGGTGAAAAGGATCAATTGTTTACAGAAGAGCAAATGATGGAAAGCCAGAAAGCCCTCTGGCCTGCCGTTTTCCGCGTCGTCGAAGACGGCACCCATGCAATGACGTTTATGCGAGGGGAAGAGATCGCCGGGTATGTGCGGGAATACTGCGAGACAATTGGCGTAATTGAACGACAAGTCCCTCTCGTTGAGCAAGAACCTCAACCGACGGAAAGCAGAGGTGGAGTCCAAAACGTCGGAGGGGGTACACTCGGAGTGGAATCCGGAGCCGGGGGAAAACGCGAATAAACAACATCCGCATTGCTGCCGTCCCGCCACTGGTACCAGGCACTCCAATACCGAAATACCGTCCGACAAGACATTTCGCTATCGAGCACAGGACCCCGGCCATGGCCACCGACTCGGACTCGGACTCGGATTCGGATTCGGACTCGGACTCGGACTCGGACTCGGATTCGGATTCGGATTCGGATTCGGATTCGGATTCGGATTCGGATT
>CAZEMW010000055.1:0-10472 GCA_964513105.1 uncultured Fibrobacterota bacterium | reverse complement strand
GGCCGTCATTGGTCGGGAGAGGCAGACAACGAAGCAGCCGGTTTCCGAAGACCGTCAACCCGTCAACCCGTTAACCCGTCATACCCCGAACCCCGAACCCCGAACCTCGAACCCCGAACCTCGTACCTAAACAATAGGCGTTGGAAGAAAAAACTGAACATACGACTTCTGCGCGAACATATCGGTCATGCCGGCAAGGTAGTCGGTGACTATTCTTCCGGTCGGGGTCTTTTCATTATAATTAGAATTCTTGATGAAGTCAAAAAGTACGCTGCAGAGTGGGGCGACGCGGACCACATCCAGCACCAGTTGTGCATCGCGCCCCCGTTCCGTCTTCTCCAGAATCCGCACAAACTCGTAATAGAGCACTTCAAGCATTCGGGCGGTTTTTTCGGCATTGAGTTTTACCGTCGGGTGTCGGTAAATGCGCTCGTAGTTGAATTCCTTGAGTTCGGTCATCAGTTCGAACACCTCTGCGCTCAGCTCGATGGCGTCCTTTCCCAGGCTGTTGGCAATAGTATCGTTCACCAGCCGACCGATGATTTTCCCATTGTTGGTCCCCAGATTCCGTGCAATAGTGGCAGGGACATCCGACTTGGCCACAAGTCCCGCCTTGATCCCATCCTCGAGATCTCGCCCAAGATAAGCGATACGGTCGACCATGCGAACCAGACATCCTTCAAGAGTGGCCGGATGACCCGATCGCTCGGTAATCTGTTCAAGGCTCAGGAGATCTCTTCCACGGTCCGGTACAACCGCTCGCTCAAACTTTTCACCGCAATGGGAGATGATGCCGTCCCGCACCTCGTAGGTGAGATTCAGCCCCTCCCCGTAGTTAGTCAGCTTGTCGACAACCCGCAGCCCGTGGACTTCATGCTTGAAACCGCCGTCAACCCCCTCACGGACCAGAATGCGATCCAGGACTTCTTCGCCGGAATGCCCGAATGGAGGATGTCCGAGATCGTGAGCCTTTGCGATCGCGTTGATCAGGTCCGTGTTCAAATTCAGGCACCGACCAATTACCGACGCGATGCTGGACACGTGCAGTACATGTTCCATTCGCGTGCAGATATGATCATTATCCGGTGACAAAAACACCTGTGTTTTGTGCTTGAGTCTCCTGAAAGGCGGTGAGTGAATGATACGCGTTTCGTCGCGGGCAAATTCGAGGCGAAAGGGATCCCGTGTGATCGGCCGTCGACGGCCCGCGGATTCGCTGCTTTTTTTCGCGAACGGTGAGAGTTTGTCTTCGTCGGCAAGCAAATACTTACGTATATCGGAAATGCTTTTGTCTTCAGCGGTCGGGCTTTTGTGGTCCTGCATCAAGAATTTCCTTCACGAACTGTTCCTGTTCGACCGAATCGAATGCCTTGCGAACTGCGCGGACACGGGCAATCGCCTGTTCGGGGGAAAGATTGTAATATACTCCGACGACGCTTGAGAGGACCAATCCGGCCCTGCCCACCCCGGCATAGCAGTGAACGCAAACGGGGATCTCGCTTCGGATTGCGTGCACAATATCGCCCACCAGCCGACGAGCCGCTTCGAGGCTCTCGGGCAGTCCCTTGTTGGGAATCGGGTACGATACCCATTCCAACCCGTTGCTCAGACAGGTCGCTTCGAAACCTCTCGGCATATCGGTCAGTGAAACCAGTCTCCGAATACCTTTGGACGACAAAGCGGCCAGGTCCTCATCGAGAAGTACGGCCATCCCCGGCACCCCGCCGCCGGGAATAGCGCAACCTGCGAGTCTGCCGGGAATAACCCATGAGAAATTCCTTATGCTCATATCTTCCATACACAGGATCTCTTATCTATGATGAAGCAGGATTGAACTCAGCCGTGTTTTACTGCCGATCCGTTGTATCAGCAAGCACCGCAACCAGCAGACAAGGAACGCGTGTCTTTCAGGAAAGCCTGCCGGGCACAGTCACCGAAATACGCGAACTCCGACCTGCAGCATTCGATTATCACTGAATCTGGGATATCCATGATGCAAAGGCATATCATCGAGCACGAAACGCGCGAACACCATTCCCCCTCCATTCGGATTCGAGATGAACTCACTCTCCAATGAAACACTTGTACGATAATAGAATGACACCCCCGAGGAGTTTTTCTCAGCAAGCCCTGCTTTCAGGTCACCGCAAGCCCCCAACGCCAGTGCAGGCCAACGGTGAATCAAAAACCGCGCTCCCGCATCGGCTTCGACAATCCGAGGATTCTCGTAGTTAACGATCGATTCCCGCACCAGTCCAAAGAATGCTTTTGCATAGTACCCAATCCGAGCACTCCAGGCGAATCTCTCCGCAAATGAAGCAGTGCTGCTTCGTTCCGAGTGATCGTAGAAACGTACTCGTGGGTAGTCCGGCGTGTGAGTCGAGAGAAAGAAGTTATTCCAATACACGGTTGGAAGATCCTTGCGATCAACATCGTGAAAGCATCGATGATCCACGCCAAAGATAAGTCGGATCGAGGGCAATCGGTATTCCAGCACGGTAACAAGCGCATAGTTTATGTCTATGGGATCGAAAACGATTTCATGTCCCGGTTTCTTGCCGCCGAATCCGGGATTAACCTCAAAAAAGGCTCCAAGCAGGAGATTGTCCCGCCAGGACAGCCAGTACGGCTCAATGCGTATTTCCGAACCAATGAGACGGTGATCAAGGAAATACTGATTATTTCTAAGAAAATATCGCCATATGGCGGCGTCGAGACGGACCTCGGGAAGCGCCTTGAGCCGACACCGATCTGTGCAGGAAGAAGCCTCTTCCGAGTCCTTTCCTCCTGAAACGGTCGATACCAGAAGGACGATAATGACCGTGAAGAGACTAAAAAAGCGGTTCATTCGTATTCAGTCTGCGAAAAGGTGTATATCGGCCCGGTGCCGATTGAATGAAGTTTTCCGGTTACTCAGTGATTCGGTACGGTTGTGTCGCAAAATCTGCCGGCAGTGCCTCCGCATGAACCGATCTGGAACATGTTTATCGGTATAGGTTATTTTTATGACGACCGAGATAACCGAAAGATAGCTATTATCCCACCGGCAGGCGACTGTATCCTCCGGAACCTCTATAAAACATGGTGAAAAACCGTCGTATAAAAAACAGAGTACCTGTTGTCGATTTCCGCCACCTGCTGCATTCCATTCTGCTGCTCATTCTCGTTGCGGCAGGCGGAGTACATTCGGTTGTTGTGTATACCGATGTAAGCACCCGAGAACTCACCATCGGTGATCGCGTCAAGTTCACAGTGTCGGTACTTGTACCCCCCGAGTCCCGGGTCATACCTCCCGAAACCGAGAACGGGTTCGGGCCTTTCGTCGTAAAAGACTGGCGTGAAGAACGTTCATCTCTGAAAAACGCCGATAGTGTATCGTTTGAGTATATCATAACGACCTACGAAGTCAAGCAATGCTCGATTCCCGCCCTGCCGTTTCTGCTGCCGTCATCCGATGTTCCGGACACGGTTTATTCCGATACTATACCCATGTGGGTGCGCTCGGTTATAGAAACCGATTCGGCCGCACTCAGAGATATCAAGGCCCCGCTCTCGGCCGGCAAACCTTCGCTGTGGTGGTTGTGGACCATTATCGCCCTGGTAGCCGTTGTCGGAATTGTGCTCCTGGTCCGGTACCTCGTGGCGAAAAGCCCGACATCGCAACGAATTCCTCCTCCGAAACCGCCTCTGGAAGAGGCCATGGATGCTCTAAAACAGCTCGACGCCAAACAACTGATCGAGCAGGGTCTGTTCAGGGAGTATGTTTTTGAGATTTCCGAGATTCTCAAGCGCTATATCGGCCGGCGCTATGAGTGTAATGCCGCGGAGTTCACGACAGATGAGATTCTCGACTGGTTGCGTAACACCTCCCAGGTGCCTGAGGAGTCGAGAAACTCCGGAATCTGGTTTTTCAAGACAACTCACCCGGTGAAGTTTGCCGGGGTGGTCCCGGATCGAACCACTTTGAACCATCTTCGAGAGCAGACGGTCGGATTTCTCCGACAGACCCGACCGCGACCTGAACCGGAAAAGACGCCGGACCGATCGGCACAGGCCTCTACGGAACAACCGGAAGGGGCCACTCAATGAGACTTCGGAATCCGGAATTTCTGCTTCTGCTTCTGCTCTGGATCCCCATGGTCTGGGTCTACTTTCGAAGAGAACGACACGGCCGGGCGGCTCTTCGGTTTTCGGATCTTTCTGTCCCCCGCACGCTGGGAAGAACCCTGGTCGTGAAGCTCCGTCATATACCTTTCGGGTTTCGCATTCTGGGAATCGGCCTTCTGGTGGTTGCGCTGGCTCGTCCGCAGAAAGGCAATACCGAGGAAGAGGTAACTACCCACGGAGTCGACATTGTACTCGCCCTCGACGTCTCAACCAGCATGAAAGCGCTCGATTTCAAGCCCCAAAACCGTCTTCATGTGGCCAAAGAGACCATAAAGGAGTTTGTTGGAAAGCGGCAACACGACCGGATCGGACTGGTGGTGTTTGCCGGGAGAAGCTTTACCAAGTGTCCACTTACCCTGGACTATGGCATTCTCACCCGCTTCATCGATGAACTTGATTTCGGCCAGATCGAAGACGGAACTGCAGTCGGAACTGCGATAGCAACAGCCGCAAATCGCATCAAAGAGTCGTCGGCAAAAAGCAAGGTGATTGTACTTCTCACTGACGGTGAGAACAACAGAGGAGAAATAACACCAACGGTTGCTGCTGAAGCTGCGGGAGAATTGGGCATCAAGATCTATACAATCGGAGTTGGCAAAAAAGGAAGAATTCCGTATCCCTTCGAACGCAGGGACATGTGGACCGGGAAAATAAAAACCGACATTGAGATGGTCGAATCACAGCTCGATGAGGAAACCCTTAAGAAAATAGCCGACATCACAAACGGCGCCTATTTTCGAGCGCAAAACGCTGAAGAGCTGCAGGAAATCTACAGCCAAATAAATACTCTCGAAAAAACCGAGATCAAGACCAAATCATACACGACCTATTCCGAACGCTTTTTTCCCTGGTTGCTTGCCGGGTTTGTGTTCCTGATGCTGGAACTGATATTGGTCAATACCAGATTCAGACGAATACCATGATGGTGAATATATGATTCAATTCGGCAGTCCTGATTTCTTTTGGCTCTATATTCTGACGCCCGCTCTGATCGGCTTTTTCCTGTGGGCCTATCAAAAACGAAAGGCGGCATTGGGCGCGTTCGCCGACTCAACCCTGCTCCCCCGCCTTTCGCCGGACCATCGTGCCGCGCGTCAGACACTGAAGCGGGTGCTCTTTATGGTATTCTTCCTGATAATGGTGTTTGCGCTTGCCCGGCCTCGATTTGGGGTAAAAATGGAGATGACCGAGCGGCGCGGGGTCGATGTGATGGTGGCGCTGGACATATCGAAAAGTATGCTCGCCGAAGACATAACGCCCAACCGGATCGACCGCGCCAAGCACGAAATAGGCAAACTGATTGACCTTCTCAAGGGGGACCGGGTCGGAATCGTGGTTTTTGCCGGCGAGAGTTTTGTCCAGTGTCCGCTCACCCTCGACTACGGTGCCGCCAAGATGTTTCTCAATGCAGTGCGAACCGACTGGGTACAGCTCCAAGGCACCGCTCTGGCCGATGCGATAAGCCAGTCGACCGAAGCGTACAAATCTGAATCAAAAAAGCATAAGGTGATGATTCTGCTTTCCGACGGTGAAGATCATGAGGGGGATGCGGTTGATGCGGCGCGAGAAGCGGCGGAGCAGGGCGTGCGGATCTATACAGTAGGAATCGGATCGGAGAGTGGTGTTCCCATCCCGGTCCGCAAATCGGCGGGACAGGTTGCCTATAAGAAAGATCGCACCGGCAATCTGGTCATGACCCGGCTCAATCCCGTCGTCCTTGAAAAAATCGCGCTTGAGACGAGCGGCAAGTATTACCATGCGGGAATCAATCTTGATCTCTCTCGCATATATGGTGAAATCGCACAAATGGAAGAAAAAGATCTTGGAATGAACAAAGCGGCGCTCTATCAGGAACAGTACCAGCTATTTCTTCTTCTCGGACTGTTTTTTCTTCTGGTAGAATTTTTTATACCTGAGCGGGTGAAGCGCAAGAAGACGTGGAGGGGGCGATTTGAATAGTAGTTACTTTGTTCGAACACGCCGGCTTCGGCCTTTTTCCCGCATGCTTTGGCTCAGCATCGCAGGTGTAGCCGTTTGGGCACTGGGGCTTCCGGTCAAAGCAGACGAGGTGCACCGTAAGAATCGGGCCGCGAACAGATACTATGAACAGGGCGAATTCGAAAAGGCACTCGAAACCTACGAAGACGCATTGCTGAACGCTCCCGGAGAAGAGAAGCTTAAAATCAACAAAGGTTCAGCGCTTCATAAGCTGGGACGATTGCAGGAAGCCGAAGAGGCCTATCGCGCTGCCGAGGGTATTGAGGATTCCGACGCAAAGGCGGATCTGTGGTACAATCTGGGTACGACACTTTTCAGACAGGGCCAACAGATGATGGCCGGCGGTGGACAGGGAGCGATTGAGAAACTGGAGGAGGCCCGGGATAGTTACATCAAGGCGCTTGACGCCCGTCCACAGGACGAAGATGCAAAATGGAATCTGCAACTGACCCAGTCGGCACTCGAACAACTCAAAAAGCAGCAGCAACAGCAGGATCAACAGAAGCAAAACGACAAGAACAAAGACAAGAACCAGGATAAGAACAAAGAGCAGCAGAATAACGAAGGCGACAATAACCAGGACGACAAAAACAAACAGGACCAGAATCAGCAGAACGATCAGCAGCAGGACAACCAACAGAATCAGGACGAGCAGGAGAACCAGTCCCAAAAGGACAAGAAAAACGAGCAGGATTCGGACGACCAGGAAAAAAAGGACGGCGAAGACCGGGAGAAAGAAAAGCGGGAAGAGGAATCCAAAGGACAAGAGCAAAAGAAAGCCGGCGAGGGAGGCGACGATCAGTCGCAACAATCCAAATCGGCCGAGGAGCGCGAGAAGGAGGCCCGGGAGAAACGTGAAGCGGCTCGGCTTCTGGAGCAGTATTCCGACGACCACGAGGATCTGAACAAACCGACAAAGCGCATTCGCGTTTTGCGTGGTGAGAAACCCGAGAAGGACTGGTGACCGGAACTACAATGGGAGAACAGTATATCGAGTGGAAACGAGGCGCAATGACGCTTCGAGGGATGGCGCATATAGCCGGCAACGGCACGGAGAACTGGCTCGTGTTCAATCACGGATTTACCAGCCATAGTCTTGGACCGGGCTACCTGTACGTATCGATGTCGCGCTACCTCGCTCTTCACGGTATATCGTGTCTTCGGTTCAGTTTTTCCGGAGCGGGCGAAAGTGACGGACTATTCAGCGAAATGACGGTTTCCACGATGTGTGAAGATGCGAAGTCGGCGATTTCGTTTCTCAGGGAACACTGCTCTCCTGCGCGAGTTGCGCTTTTCGGCCACAGCCTGGGTGGATGTGTGGCGGCGGAAATTGCCCCCGAAGCAGGCGCTGACGCACTGTTTCTGGTGGCACCGGTCGCATTTCCAATGAATCACTTGCCCAGATACCAGGCAGTTCTGGCAGCCGGCACAAACCAGTCGGGAAGATATGAACTGGGACCCTTTGAAATGACCGCATCCTTTCTTGATGATTTACAAAACCATTCCCCGCTGGACCGTCTGAAAGACGGCTACCGGGGCCCGGTGTTTGTATTCCGGGGGGCTGAAGATACTACGATATCCGAAGCTGAATCACGCGCTTTTGTGGAGTGGGCCGAATCTGAAAACCTTCCTGCGGAGTACACCGAAATCGACCAGGCCGATCATCGGATCTCAACTGTTCAAGGGAGAAAACTTCTCTATACGCACGTCGCATCAAGACTAAAGGAGACATTCGGGTGAGACACTATCTGATAGCATGCTTGATGCTTTTGTCGGCTTTTTTCGGCAGTACGGCCAATGCAGAAGTCGAGTTCACCGTCACCGCCGACAAGACTTCAGTGGGTGTTGGTGAGCCGATTCGGGTTACGGCTAAACTGACCACCGATAAGGCACAGGCTAACGTGCAGCAACCTCCTATTCCGTCAAACCAGAACTTTTCGGTTCTTCGCACGAGCAGAAACCAGCACCAATCATCTTCCATTCAGCTCATTAATGGAAGGATGACAAAAAAGGAAGAGATAACGTACCTTTTCTACTACGATATTTCGCCCAAAGCAAAGGGCACTTTCACATTCCCCTCATTGACAGCTTCGTTTAACGGAAAGCAATATCAATCCCGTCCGTTCCGCATCTCGGTATCCGACGCTCCGGTGAAAAAGGCCGATGTCTACCTCCGAGTTCTTCCTCGCAAACGAACACTGTACGTGGGAGAACAGATCCTTCTTGACCTTGAGATTCGACAGAGAGCAGAAACCAATGTCGACCTCAATCGTGGCGGCCTGGTACAAGCAGTAGACCAACTGGAGGAGGCTTTCGGGAAAGCGTTTTCGGTCACCAGACTGTTTGGGGATCGAGTAAGCCGGACACAACGCCGGATCGAGGGACAGGCGTTTCACGTGTTTACGCTGCCGTTTTCACTTACCGCACTTCGTTCCGGGACTCATCGAATGCAAACCGTCACCATGCAGTATGACGAACTCCACCAGACACGAGGTCGCTCCAGGGATCCGTTTTTTGATGGTTTTTTTGGGGGAAGCATTTTCGGCGGGATGCAACGGGTTACAAAAACCGCAATTGGAAACAGTGTCACCATGACCGTACGTGAACTCCCCCCTCCCCCGGCGCGTTTTTCGGGAGCAGTGGGATCATCCTTTGGTTTGACGGCCGACGTGAACCCAAGGGAGGTGCCTGCGGGTGAGGCTCTCACGATAAAGGTTGCCTTACGCGGGCATACCAAACCCGGAAACCTCGGTGATGTGGAGCTCCCTTCGACCGCCGACTTCGAGGTGTTTACCCCCGAAGAGCACACCTATATTGACACTTCCGCGCAAGGCGTCTCAACGAAGAAAACATACGAGTATCTGGCGATTCCGCGCGAAAAGGGACAGAAATCAGTACCGCAGATAGAATACATCTATTTCGATCCCTCAACGGAATCATACAAAACACTCACCGCCGGACCGTTTCCCATAAAGGTAACCCCGGGCAAGGAAGGTGACAAGCCCCAGACGCGGTATTTAACCCAGGAAGAGATTCAGGAGGTCGGGAGCGATATCCGGTATATCAAAACCGATGTAAAGCTCAAGCGCGAACCGGTGGAACCACACCGAAACCCGCTTTTCTTTGTACTGTTTCCCGTTCCATTTCTCCTGGCCTTCTTCTCGACCATGTACCGGGTGCAGGCACAGCAACGGGAGAAAAACCTCAGTCGTACCTCACGAAAAAAGGCGCTGAACGCGGCACTTCGTGAGGCAACCCGCCTGAGTTCGGAGAAGCTTCCACCCGATCAGCTAACCGATCGCAGCTCGGGTATTCTTTTCAGATACATCAGCAATCGATTTGGTTTCTCCGCGTATGGAAAGACACATGGCGATCTGAAAACCGAGCTGGTAAAGCATCGCGTCCCTACCGAAGTCGCCGATTCCGTTCATGATCTTCTCGAACAGCTTGACGGTGTTCGGTTTGGTGGAGCGGCAAATGCCGAAGCCGCCGCGCCCTCTCTGGCCCAAAGGCTGCAACAGGTCGTCACGGAACTCGAGAAGCACGCACGGAAAGGAAAACGAAAATGAGGATACTGTGCACTCCGACGGCAATACTGTGTTTTCTTTTCGCCGCAACAGCGCATGCTGCTCCTATTGAGTCCTGGTTCGAAACGGCGAACGAGTTTTACGAACAGAGCGTTTTCGACAGTGCGGTGGTGTATTACGAGCAGATACTCGAAGAGGGGTTCACTAACGCAGACATTCATTACAATCTGGGAAACTCGTACTATCGCACCGGAAAGATCGGTCCGGCGATTCTCCAATATGAAAAGGCACTGAGACTCGATCCGGGGGATCCCGATATTCAGGCGAATCTTCGATTTGCCAACCGGAACATTGTAGACCGTATACCGGAGCCCGAACGAGGATTCGCCGGCACGATAATCCATCGCTTACATACCGTTCTTCCCCTTGGAGCTCAACTTTGGCTGCTGTTCAGCCTGCTGACACTTACCGCGGTATTGTACTCTCTCTGGCTGTTCGCTTCACACAACGCTCGATTGTGGCTGGTTTATCTCGCCGGTCTATGTATACTTCTTCTGGTTATAGTCGGTACTTCGACCGGAATTAGAGTATACCAACGGGAGAACATTCGCTACGCAGTCGTCCTCAGCAACGACGTCGACGCGCTCAACGGGCCGAACGGAAACAAGGTCCTTTTTACCGCGCATGAAGGCACCAAATTCCGCATACGTAAAGTAGTGGAGAAATGGTCTCTGGTAAGCCTTCCCAACGGCGTTGGTGGTTGGGTGCGGAATAATGCTT
>CAZEMW010000054.1:7151-10508 GCA_964513105.1 uncultured Fibrobacterota bacterium | reverse complement strand
GGACTGAAGACGCCGGCGAGTTGATCATGGCGATCAACAAAAAACTGGGTACCGAGGCAATTCAGTTCTACCCGGGAGTGAGTTACCGACATATCCTGATCATCACCGATTTTACTCCATTGGGGATACGAACAACTCCCCCGCATGATATTACGGGGCAAAAGGTAAAACCGCATCTCCCCCAGGGAAATCACTCGGATATGCTCGTCTCTCTTATGAAAGGAGCACATGCCTATCTTGTGCGCTCAAAAATCAACAAAAAGCGCAAGGAAGACGGCAAGTCTCCGGCTACGGACATATGGCTTTGGGGACAGGGCCAGCCCGGCGTATTTCCGAGCCTCTATGAACGGTACGGACTAACGGGTTCGGTAATCTCGGCAGTCGATCTCGTGCAGGGGCTGGGGAAGCTGGGCGGCATGACGGCTCGTTTTGTGGAAGGAGCAACCGGGTATCTTGGGACAAACTACGAAGGCAAAGTGCAGAGTGCACTCAGAGCGCTGAAGAAGGAAGATCTGGTGTACCTTCATGTGGAGGCGCCGGATGAAACATCGCACGAAGGATCGGTCGAAAAGAAGCTGCAGGCTATAGAGGAATTCGATAAGAACGTAGTTGGACCGATGCGTAAAGGAATGACCAAATTCGAAATGTGGCGGATTCTTGTCTGCCCGGATCATCCTACGCTTCTCTCCACGAAGACACATGATGCGACCCCGGTGCCGTTTGTGGTTGCCGGAACCGGAATTGGGTCGGACAAAGTGAAACAATACAACGAAAAAAGCATTCCTCAGACAGAAGATACCTTTACCGGTGTGACGCTCTTTGACGCATTCATGCGAGGAACCTTTGACGGCGAAGGGCAGGAGGACGGGAACCGCTGATGGGGTCACGGTACACGGAAAAAGCTATTACGTTTCTCTTCGACCTGATCGCCGTTTCGGTGGCTTTCTGGGCGACTTTTCAACTGCGATATAAGAGTGGTTTGTTCCCCGAAACACACAACCCGTCACTCTCTTTTTCCGAATACATAGTACCTCTCTTCATCTTAAGTGCTTCATGGCTATTCCTGTTCTTTCTAACCGGCCTTTATCGAAGCTGGTACCAGGAATCACGGTTCGATGAATTCGTCGTGGTATCGAGAACGATCATATTCGGCATTTTCCTGTTATTTCTGATCATCAGCGCCGATGAACTTATGCGATTTGCAAAAACGGGTACGGTTCCACGTCTGTTCAGTCGCACGCAGGTGGTCACCCTGTTCACCTACGGTGGCTGCATGCTGTTTTTTGCCACCCTTAACCGGTTCGCAATGCACAGCCTTTTTGCCTGGCTTTTCTCCCGGGGACTGGGTGTTCGCAATATGCTTATTATCGGTGCCGGCGAGGATGGGATAAAACTGGCGAAACAGATGTCGGCCTATCCCCATCTGGGATATCGCGTTCTGGGGTTTATCGACGACGACGGTAGAAAAAAAGGGACTGACCAAGGTGGATTTCGAGTATACGGAACATACTCCGAAATACCGCAGATTGTGAAACGGGAGAATGTGACCGGCCTGGTCATTTCACATGTATCGGCCTCACCCAATGAGATTCTCAAGATCATCAGCTACAGCGGTGATATCAGAGTAAACATTTACATGGTACCGTCGCTTATCGACGTCATTACCGGACATCTCAAGACCCATCAGATATTTGGCGTGCCCCTCATGATTCTGCTTCAGGACCATATGCCGGGGTGGGAAGCCAAAATCAAGAGGCTGCTGGATATCGTGGTGTCCGCGGCAATACTCGGGATCGGCGCCCCTGCCTGGTTGTTTCTGGCGTGGCTGGTGCGCACGACCTCGTCCGGACCGGCCGTGTTTCGACAGGAGCGAATCGGACAAAACGGGAAACCGTTTATTATGATGAAATTCCGGTCCATGTACGAAGATGCCGAGGCGCGAAGCGGTCCGGTATGGGCCACCGAAGACGACCCCCGGATCACGCCGCTCGGACGGTTCCTTCGTAAGACACGGCTTGACGAAATACCCCAGTTTATCAACGTACTCAAAGGAGAAATGAGCCTTGTCGGGCCCCGCCCCGAGCGACGTCATTTCATCGAGAAACTGCGCCGGGAGATCCCCTGGTATGTGCGCCGTATCAAAATGAAACCCGGAATAACGGGATGGGCGCAGGTTAAACATAAATACGACGAAACAATTGAGGATGTAAAACAGAAAGTGCTTTACGATTTGTACTATTTTGAAAACATGTCGATAATCCTCGATATCAAGATAATGCTCCGAACCATCATGGTGGTTTTCACGGGCAAAGGCGCACACTGAGTCCGTAAGGGAATGTGAAGAATTAAAGAAGAAGTGAAAGGGGCGCGGACACATGACTGGATATGAGCAGACCGTTACCGCGCTGCGTATGGTCCTTCCCATTCTGTACGCCTGTGTCGCATTCGGATATGTTTGGGCCTTTGTCAAGAATAGCGAATCACTGCCGCGCATCGTGCATGTGGCACTCTACGCGGCGGTTCTTCTTCACGCCACATTGCTTGCTGTGATTGGGCTTCACTATACCCGAATTCCTTTTGCGACCATTCCCGAAGCCCTCCTGACAATCAGCTTTCTCTTTTCTGTTTTGTACCTGGGACTTCAAGTGATCCTCGACGAACACCGCTATGGGGCACTGGCGCTTCCCGTCAATTTTCTTGCCTTGACGGCAGGCTCTGCACTACTGGGCCGGGGGAGTGCGCTTCCTTCGGCGTTTGTCTCCGGTTTTTTTGTAACTCACGCGCTTACCACCTTCTCCGCATACGCCTGTTTTTTCTTGTCGTTTGTACTATCGACCATGTACATAGCGCAGCACAGACAGATCAAAGATCGCCAATTGGGTCCACTGTTTCAGAGATTGCCCGCACTCAGCATTATGGATGATTCCGTGATGCGAATCGATGCGGTCGGTGCCGGCCTGCTTCTCCTCGGCATCGTCGCCGGCGGGTTCTGGATACCGGCGATCCCCGGCGATTTTGAGATACCCGTAACAAAAATTGTGTTCGCCGTGCTTACATTGGTACTCTACAGCACGGAACTGGGACTTCGCATTTTGCGTGGTAAACGCGGTATAGTCCCCTGTGCCATATCCATTGTCGGTTTTGTTTTTGTTTTGTTTACTTTCTCTGTTGGAAGTCATGGCTACTGATAAGAGTCTGGCCCGAAAGCATGTGGTGGTACTCGGCATGAACCACCAGAGTAGCGCCGGCGACCTTCGGGATCGGGCGTTGTTTTCCGGTTCACGCCTGGAGAATGGCCTCGCCGCACTGGCGGAAACGGGTATCGTCGATGAATCTCTGATTCTATCAACCTGCAAT